>DATNIV010000488.1:0-5968 GCA_035604255.1 Telmatospirillum sp.
CGTGCTGTTCAAGATCAACGAAGCCACCGGCGATCGTCTCGAGCCGATCGAAGAGGGGTTCATCGATGTCGACGAGGAATATTCCGGCGTCGTCGTCGAGAAGATGAGCCTCAGAAAGGCCGAGATGACGGGGATGAAGCCATCGGGCGGCGGCAAGTTGCGCGTCACCTTCCTGGCGCCGTCGCGCGGCCTGATCGGCTATCACGGCGAATTCCTCACCGATACCCGCGGCACCGGCCTGATGAACCGCATATTCTACGGCTATGTCCCTTACAAGGGGCCGATCGAAGGGCGGCGTAACGGCGTTCTGATCTCCAACGGCATGGGCGAGACCGTGGCCTATGGTCTTTGGTATCTGGAAGAGCGCGGACCGTTGTTCCTGGGGGCCGGGGTCAAGGTCTACGAAGGAATGATCATCGGCGAGCACGCGCGCGGCAACGACCTCGAGGTCAACTGTCTGAAGGCCAAGCAGCTCACCAACATCCGCACCACCAGCAAGGATGAGGCGGTGCGCTTGACGCCGCCGCGTCGGATGAGCCTCGAACAGGCCATCGCCTATATCGGGGACGACGAACTGGTCGAAGTGACGCCGAAAAGCATCCGCCTGAGAAAGCGCCTGCTGGATCCCAACGAACGCAAGCGGGCCAGCCGGCAAAAGGAGAGTTGATCCCTCATGCCGGTCGAGTCGCCTTGCGTTGACATCTGCAAGATCGTGCAAAGGACCGGCTATTGCCGAGGTTGCGGTCGCACAGCGGCCGAAATCAGGAACTGGCAGCGCTCTTCCGACATGGAAAATCAGGCGGTTTTGGACCATTTGCCAGACCGCCTGCGCGCGATGGGCGATCAGGGCGACCTGACCTGATCGCCCGCCCTCTCCGTCCTTGCCGGAGAGTTATTTTTAATAACTTAAGTTCTCTTTGGGTCGCTCAGCATGCGTTCCCACGTCCGAATCGCGTCCTCCATCGGCAAGGCCGACAGGGGCTCGCGTTGCAGGATGCGGACGCAAGCGCCACGCGGTGCGACGATTTTGGGGTCGGAGGCGCCGGAAAACAGGACCAGGGTCGGGCATCCGGTGGCGGCGATCAGATGCATGGCGCCGGTGTCGTTGCCGAGCGCGCCGACGGCGCCGCGGGCCAGGGCGGCGATATCGCCGAAACCGGTCCGATCGCAGAGATTGATGACGCGTGGGCAAGCGGCCTGGACGGCATCGATCTGCTCTTTTTCCTTGGTGGTGCCGAGGAGGACGGGGGTGATGCCCTGAGACAGAAGCCACTCCGCGAAGTCCGCGAAAAATTTGGCCGGCGCGCGTTTTTCCGGACGGCGCGGCGTACATCCGGCAATGATCAGGCCGTAGGGGCGCGGCAGGTGAAAGCGGTCGACGTCGCCGGTCATCCAGGTGATGTCGGAGGGCGGCAGCTTCGGCAGACCGGCGGTGTGCAGCTGTTCGGCGAGCTTGTCGAGGATGTGGCGACCGTCTTGGCGATCGTCATGGACGAAATGGGAACAGCCGGGAGTGACGCCGGACCATTCGGTCTGCCGTCCAGCGGTGATCACGCGGTATAGCAGATCGGTGCGCTGGCTGCGCTGCAGGTCGTAGACGCGGTCGAAGCGGGGATTGCGAAGGGATCGCGCCAAACGCCACCAACGGCCCAAACGCCACAGTTTCGGACGGTCATCGACGACGATCCGGTCGAAATAGGCGCTGCCTTCGACCAAACCGACGAAGGGTGCCGTGGTCAGCAACGTGATATGCGCGCCGGCATGGAAGGCTCGAATGGCGTGGAACGCGCCCATCGCCATGATCATGTCGCCGAACGCGCCGTGACGGATGACCAGGATTCGCTTCGCGGACGGTGTGGGCGTGCTCATGGGGAGGTGACCGGCCGGCGGATATTCGGCAATGCCGCCATGTCGTGGGCAATGCGCTCCAGGAGCAAAGGGGCGGCGTCGGTGAGGCCGAGCGTGGCCAGGGCGTAACCGGAAAAAATGGCGCCACCACCGTCTTTGAGGGTGCCGGCGCGAACCGCCTTCCAGGCAAAGGACAGGCAACGGCGGCCCAGCCTGCGGCGGAGCCTGGGCTCCAGCGCCGGCCGGTCGTTCAACAAGTTGAAATGTGCGAAGAACGCGTCGTGATGTTCCTGGCGACGATTCCCCGACTGATGGAACAGGGCCTTGGGCCCGTTCGCCACCACGCTATCGAGTGTGATCAGGCGACGGGATATCGCGGCCAGACGGAGCGCGATCGATTCGTCTTGAATGAAAACGCGTTCGTCACATCCCCCGGCGGCGCGAAAAAGATCGGCCTCGACCACCCAGCCCATGCGCGCCAAGCCGCCGTCGAGCACGGTCATCAGCGGCTCATCGCTGACCGTCGCCTTGGGATTTGAGCCGATCAGGGGCGCCGCGTCGCGTGCCGCCGCGTCGGTCAGGGTTTGCGTCCGCCCATGAATCATTTGCGCGCCCGTCCGCTGGAGAAGATCGATCATACGCAGGGCCGCGTCGGGGGCGATCAGGACATCGGCATCGATCAGACAGAGATATTTCCCCATGGCCATCATGCCGCCCTGGTTCAGGCGGATGGCCGGGCCGGCATTTTGGGAATTGGTGACGATTCGGCACAGCGGAAGATGGGAGGATAGCGCGCGAAGACGCTCCACCGAGCCATCCGTCGAGGCATCGTCGACGAACAGCACCTCGCAATTTTCCGCCAGACGTTGCTTGGCCAAGGCGGCGACCACATCGGCAAGGACGTCGGCTTTGTTGTAGAGCGGCAGAATGACGCTGAAGAGAGGCACGCTGTCCATGGCAATCGACTATCTGGAGGAACGCTCAAGCCGGGTCTCGACGACCCAGGCCGCGGCGACAAGGATGAAGGGCACGATCGGCAGAGCGTGGCGCGTTTCCATATGGACCAGGGAGTAGCCCCCGATGAAGATGAAGACCGTGATCCAAAGACCGAGCATTGCCGCCGCCCGCCGCTCTTGACCAAGGCGCTTCAACGCGACCAGGGGCGCTCCGGCGAGGAAGAGCGCCAGTCCCAGCCAGGACAGCAGATGCGGGATGCCGACGGTCAGGAAAAGCGGGATCGTCGCCAGATCGCCCTGCTTGATCTGACGGAACAATTCACGGGTGCCGGGCAGCATGCGCTGTCGAATGACGGGGCCCAACTGAATGAAGTCGTTCAGATTGGCCAGGGGATTGAACGCCAGATCGGCAAGACGATCGAACCGCATATTGTTGATGATGGTGACCAGATAGGCAAAGGGATGGGTGCGCACAACGGACAGGAAATGGGCAAAACTGACTTTTCCCAAGGCAATCGGATCCAGGCCCCAGTCCACGGTCAACACATCGGCGACGGCGGCGACCCCGGCCATTCCCTTGCCGACGTCATGGTCTCGGACAATGCCGCAGACCGCGTCCGCGCAATCGAACGGGGTGCCAAGACCCTGGTCGGAGATATTGAAGGACGGCCACAACCAGTTGAGCGTTCCGGTGAGGCTGAAGAACAGGTGGCCTGTCCGATAAAGGTTCCACCACAGGGTCAGACCGACGAGGCCGACAATCGGGAGCAGAAATGCGGTGCCGAGGCCGAGGATCTTGCCCCCTTTGCGGGTGCCGGCGATCAACCATGCCACGGGGAGGATGGTGTAATAGAGGCCGACGTCGCGCAACGAAATGGAAAGCGCCCAGGCGATGCCCAGCATCAGGGCGAGGCCGTGCGAAAGCGTGCGACCCCGAACCGTCGCCGTCACCAAGGTGACCATCACGATAATGAACAGGCTCGCATAGAGGCTGTCGGTCAGTAAGGCGGTATCGAACAACTGAAAGCTCGACAGCGCGCACAGTCCGACAACGGCCCACCACAAGGCCGGGCGCGTGACGAACGCTTTGGCCATAAGGCCCACCAAAGCGAGAGCGGCAACCGACCCCGCCACCTGCAGCAAGGCCACGAGACTCCAAAAATGAGTCCCGCCGGTCCATTTGGCCGCCGCGATCAGAAGGGGATAGCCGTAGGGGCGAAACAGGCGGTCGGAGGCGAGACCCAGCCCCCAGTGGCCGTCGGTCAGCCAGGAGGGATCGCTGAGGATCATCTCTCCCATATGCACGTAAAGTCCGCTGTCTTCGAACGAAACGGTGCCGAGGATGAGAATGATCGCCATTTTGACGACGAACAGCAGGGCCAGAAAGAGGGCGAAGCCGCGCGGCCAAGACTCCAGGGTCGATCGAGCGGGGGGCTGACAGAGATCACGCAAGGGGACGGGACTCCGAGATCGGCAGATCGCGGTTCGCGTCGAGCAGGGTGATGAAGGCGATGAACCACAGGGAGGCTTGCCACCACTCCTGCCAGGCGCCATAGCCGGGAACCATCGAGATGAAGGTGGCGCCCATGGCGGCGGCGCGGCCGGCGGTGAGCCAGCGGTTGGCCTCCGACGCGCCGAGGCGTTTCCAGGCCAGCAGGCTCATCGCGGCGAACAGCGCGGCGCCGGGGACGCCCAATTCCAGCCAAAGTTGCAGCGCGGCATTGTGGGGATGCAACGGCAGGATCTCGACACCGGGACGAATCTGGGTATTGCCGCCGGGAATGACCCGGGACGAATTCATACCCCAACCGAGCAGAGGCCGTTCGGCGATGCGCTCGCCGACAAAGGCCCAAATCTGCGCCCGGTGCCAGGCCGAGCTTTTGAATTCCGCCATTTCCGCCGAGACTTGGGGGTCGTGGGCGAGTCTGGGAAAGGTCAGCGGCGCTGTCGCGATCATCGCGGCGCACCCCAATCCGGCTGCCAGTCCAGCCCATTTCGGTTTCAGGAAGAACAGGGTGCCGATGGCGAGTCCAACGAGAACCGAGACCTTCGCGGTGGTGCTGCGCTGCAGAAAAATGCAAACGAGCACCATGATGACCAGAAGTAAGGCGGTGCGGAGTCGCTTCGTCATCAGCAAGGGGGCCACCAGAGGGCCGAGCCCGATGGCGAGGATCAGCGCGACCTGATTAAAGGGAACGGTGATGGCGAGCCGATCCGTCTGCATGAGGAACGAACCCGGCACCAGCAGCACCAGCGCCGCCAGTGTTCCTGCGAGGAACAGGGTTTTGATTCTTTTCCTGTCCGGAGCGCCGAGGCGGGAGCCGCAGTCCAGAAGCGCCGTGCCCAGAACCAGCATGGCGCCGATGCGCAAGGTTTCGATGACGGCGAAATAACCATTGACCGCCCAAAGGGTCGACAGGGCCGCCCACAGGATCAGCACCCCGAAGAGGAGCGAGAATGTGGATTTCTTCCAAGAAAAGGAGAAGGGGGCGCCATCGCGGGCTGCAAAGGACAATAGACCGGCAACCGTCAGCAGCGCCGCGATTCCCTTTGGGGCGATCACCAGGAGCGGAAAGAACAGAAAGGCGCAGAGTCCGAGCCCGTTGATCGCGGTCCTGACCCAGTTTGGGGTCAGTCTCAATCCTGTGCGCAACCCTTTTTCCAAAGGTCGTTACTCCTTTTCGTGCTTTGCTTTCAGATAGGACACCAGCGGATAGAGCGCGGCGAAGACGCCGATCAAAAAGCCGTGCCCGCCTTCACGCCAGCCTCCGCCGCGGACATAGCATCCGAAGAAGCGCGAAAAAATCCGCCGGACATTGTGAAAGCCCGAACCGATGTTGCCGGACTCCCGCAGATCCTTGGCGCGCGCCGTGGTGTAGGCGTCGAAGCGGCGGATCATGTCGGAGATATTGCGATCCACATAATGTTGAACCCGATGGCGGAGCGCCGGTCCTTCTTCGCCACGCAACGTCAGGCGCGGGTGGACACGTTCGGGTCCCCAGCTTTTTGCCTCCTTGCGGAACAATCCGACATAACCGGTTTTGCCGAAATAGGCCCCCCAGCCGCGCCTGATCAGCCGCTCGCCAACCCAATTGTCGACCAGCAGCGGATGAAAGGCGAACGCGGAGGTGCTGACCACACTGCCGATTTCCGCCGCCAGATCG
>DATNIV010000489.1:0-6436 GCA_035604255.1 Telmatospirillum sp.
CACAACCTCCATCTCGACACCGACTTGTCGGCCGAGGATTGGAAGACGGTGGTGGCGGCCTATAAGGTCAAGGTGCAAGAAGAGTTGGGCCGTCCTTTCCCACAATCGGTCGAAGATCAGCTGTGGGGTGCTATCGGCGCCGTTTTCGGCTCCTGGATGAACCAGCGGGCCATCACTTATCGGCGGCTGCACGACATTCCCGCCGAATGGGGCACGGCGGTCAATGTCCAGGCCATGGTCTTCGGCAATATGGGGGAGGATTGCGCCACCGGTGTCGCCTTTACCCGCAATCCGTCGACCGGTGCCAATGAGTTCTATGGCGAATATCTGGTCAACGCGCAGGGTGAGGATGTCGTTGCCGGCATTCGGACGCCGCAGTATCTGACCACGTCGGCCCGCGAGGCGGCGAGCGCCGAGTTGCCGTCGATGGAAGAGGTGATGCCGTCGGTGTTTGCCGACCTCGACGCGGTGCGGGTGAAGCTGGAAGCGCATTTCACCGATATGCAGGATCTGGAATTCACCGTCCAGCAAGGCAAATTGTGGATGCTGCAGACTCGGACCGGCAAACGGACCGCTGCGGCAGCCCTGAAAATTGCCGTTGATATGGCTGAAGCGGGGTTGATTTCCAAGGAAACAGCCGTCCTTCGCATCGAGCCCGGCGCTCTTGACCAGTTGTTGCATCCGACGCTCGACCCCAACGCCGAGCGTCATCTTCTGGCGCACGGCCTGCCGGCCTCGCCTGGCGCGGCCTCGGGGCGCGTGGTGTTCTCGGCCGAGGATGCCGAGACCTGGACCAAGAAAGGCGAGAAAGTCATTCTGGTTCGGATCGAAACCAGTCCGGAAGACATCGGCGGCATGCATGTCAGTCAGGGCATTCTGACGTCGCGTGGCGGCATGACCAGTCACGCGGCCGTGGTCGCGCGCGGGATGGGGCGGCCTTGCGTCGCCGGTGCCGGTGAGTTGCGCATCGACTATCGGGCGAAGACGTTCAAATCCATGGGCCAGGAGGTCAAGGAGGGCGACATCATCACCCTGGACGGATCAACCGGTCAGGTGATGTTGGGAGCCGTTGCGACGGTCCAGCCGGAACTGACCGGCGATTTCGGGACCTTGATGGGTTGGGTCGACACCATTCGCACGATGAAAGTCCGTGCCAACGCCGAAACGCCGCTCGATGCCCGGACGGCGCGTCATTTTGGCGCCGAAGGGATCGGATTGTGCCGGACCGAGCATATGTTTTTCGATCCGTCGCGGATCATCGCCGTCCGCGAGATGATCCTGGCGTCCGACGAAGAGGGGCGGCGTCACGCCTTGGCCAAGATTCAGCCCTATCAGAAAAACGACTTCGTCGAATTGTTCGAAATCATGCAGGGTTTGCCGGTGACGATCCGTTTGTTGGATCCGCCGCTGCATGAATTTCTTCCCGGCAATGACGCGGAAATGGAAGAGGTGGCGCGCGCCGCCGGAACCGATCTCGGGGTTCTGAAGGCTCGCAACAGCCAGTTGCATGAGGCCAATCCGATGTTGGGCCATCGCGGATGCCGTCTCGGGATCACCTATCCCGAGATCTATGAAATGCAGGCGCGGGCCATCTTCGAGGCGGCGGTCGAAGTCGCCAAGAAATCGGGGGCGCCGGTGGTGCCGGAAATTATGATTCCCCTGGTTGGCACCAAGAAGGAGTTGGACCTCTTGAAGGAGGTGGTCGACCGCACGGCAACTGAGGTGTTCAAGGCGACGGGGACCACTCTCGACTATCTTGTCGGCACCATGATCGAACTGCCGAGAGCGGCGTTGACCGCGGGATCGATCGCCCTGTCGGCGGCCTTCTTCAGCTTCGGCACCAACGATTTGACGCAGACGACGCTCGGCATGTCGCGTGACGATTCCGGGCCCTTCCTCGAAGTCTACCGGCAGAAAGGCATCTTCGAACATGACCCGTTTGCCAGCCTCGACCAGGAGGGTGTTGGCGAGTTGATCCAGATCGCCGCCGATCGGGGCCGCAAGACCCGTCCCGACATCAAGCTCGGCATTTGTGGCGAGCATGGCGGCGATCCGGCGTCGATCGGTTTTTGCCAGAAGGTGGGGCTCACTTATGTGTCCTGCTCGCCCTACCGTGTGCCGATCGCCCGTCTGGCGGCGGCGCAGGCAGCATTGGGTGCGCGCGTGGAAGGAACGGCTTAAAAAGGATGCCTTGTCGGCTCTTCCTTGATGGGCTTGGGGTTCCCCCCTTCCGACAGACCGGAAGGGGGGAGGTTTTCCATGCCTGATCCGATAACGCTGAGCGCTTTGCGCTCCGGAGGCAAGGCGGCGCTCGCCCATGCTTTGGCGCGCATCGAAAAGGCGCCGGATGATTCGGACGTGATCGATCTTTTGTCGGAGGCTTATACCGCGCCGCGAGCCATGGTCGCCGGGATGACCGGTCCGCCGGGGGTCGGCAAGTCAACCATGATGAACGCGTTGATTCAGGGATGGCGCAAGCGTGGACGAACAGTGGCCTGCATCGCCATCGATCCGTCTTCCCGGCGGTCGGGCGGAGCGTTGCTCGGGGATCGGACCCGGCTATCCACCGATCCGGAGGACCAAGGTATTTTCGTCCGGTCGATGGCGGCGCGCGACCGGTTGGGCGGGCTGGCCGGGTTGACCGTGTCGGCGATGGTCTTGATGCGAGCGCTTTACGACATCGTCCTGATCGAGACGGTCGGTGTCGGTCAATCGGAAACCGACGTTGCCGGCGTGGTCGACACGGTGATTCTTTGCGTGCAGCCGGGATCCGGCGATTCTTTGCAATATATGAAAGCCGGCATTGCCGAGATTCCCCATATCATAGCCGTCACCAAGGCGGATATGGGGGCCGCCGCCGAGCGGACTCGCGCCGATGTTGTGGGCGCTCTCAGTTTGACCGAGGGAGCTGACGACTGGCAAATTCCGGTCTTGATGCTGTCGGCCGCCCAAGCTCGGGGCATTGACGATTTGATCGGCGCCGTTGATGCACACGCCGACCATCTTCAGGAAGAGGGGCGGTTGGCGAGCGTTCGTAAAGAACAGGCAGCCCAGTGGCTTGTCGATTCGGTCCGCGAGCGTTATGGCCGCGACGGACTGCGCCGGGCGGGGTATCTGGGGTTGGACGGGGAGGACTCTCCGTTCCGGCGTCTTGCCGAGGTCAGCCGACGTCTTTCGCCGCAATGATCGCCACACGTCACATCGCCGCTCTTCTCGTCGCCCTCGGGTTACAGACGGCCACGCTTGCCGCCAGTGCGGCCGAGGTTTTCTGGCAATCCTTCGATACTTTGGGATCGGGTGACCGCGCTCTGGCTGAAGCCGCCCTGAGCGACATGTTCGGAGACGATCCCGACCTTTGGCCGGATTGGTTGGACCCTCGCGCTGTCGTGATCCCGGTGGGGCGTGGAGGAACCTTGCTGGTGGTTCGCGAACCCTATCGGGCTCCCTGCGGCCAATATCTGTTTACGGTATTCGGTCTGCCCTTACCGCAAGGAGGACGTGGGCGAATGGGGCCAGGATTTTGCGCAGGTGAACTTTCCGTCGTTCCGATGCGCGGGAGAGAGGTCCCGGATCTGATATTTGCCGAAGGCCACCAACCGAATCCAGCCGACGGCCTTTGGCAGAGGGTCGATCAGCGTGTTCGCTGGACCGGAACCGAATGGGTTCAGATCATTCAGAAATGATCTTTTGGCGGTTCTCGCTTATGAAGAAAATGGAATTCCTCTCCCCTTGCGGGAGAGGTTAGGTGAGGGGACTCATATAAGGCCCCTCACTCCGCCCCTCACCCACAAGGGGAGAAAAATGCCATGATGAGAACCGTTGCCAAAATTACGGGCGATGCCTCTGAACGGTGGTCATGGGCTGATCTTGGTCATGTCGCTCTTGACCACGCTGGCCTTCACCTGGTCCTGCTTATGAACCACCTTCTGATGCTTCTTTTCCGCCGAGGCTTTGACGGACGTGGTCGTGGTGGTCGCGGCTTCATTCGTTTTGGTCAAGGCCGTCTGTGCCTGAGACAGGGAGGTCGTCGTCGCCGCCGCGGCTTCATTCGTTTTGGTCAAAGTCGTCTGTGCCTGGGGTGCGGCGGCCACCGGGTCGGCCGCGAATGCGGCGCCACTAGCCATCATGGAAGAAACCACCAAAGCGGACAGCGCTTGCTTAAACATCAAATTACTCCATTCCTGCGATTTCTCCGGCTGACGTCCGGAGACAGGAAGAAATTTAGGTCCGGCGAATGTCCGTATGATGGCGCCGAAAATGGTCATCAAGGTTATTTCGCGCCACCTTGGGCAGCGACGCCACAATCGCCACGAACCGGCCGCAATTCGTCCGAGCCCTAATCCTGTCAGTGAATCGGGACTTCGCTATTTACAAAATATGAGAAAACTTTGCCGCGTTTTATCAATCATGGGTATTCATTGTCCCGTTATTTTTACTTTAAATTGCGGCGCGGAAGACCTGCTCGCAGGAACGGCCGCAAGAAACCATGAGTAGCTTTCCTCTGATGGTTTCATCGTCTATTCTCCCGTGTGACATCTGCCGGCACCGGAATGGACGGCTGATCTCTATGCTTTACTTCCCGTTTTTTATTTATCTCAATATAATTTATTGGGAGTTTGGCCTTGAGAGAGACTGTGGCTGAGGTTGTCTTGGGGGAATGCATTCGGCACGCCGCCATATGAGGGGGCCGTGTCGAGATGCGGGTTCACGTCGGAATCTGTCACAAGGCTGGAACGGCTTTGTGACAGATGGGCCTCTCCCGGGGATGTCGATTTGAGGGACGAAGGAAGGTGAGCAGCATGCGTTTCGTGGACTTGCGTATCGGTCATCGGTTGTTGGCGGTGGTGGTCGTTGGGGCTATCGGCCTGACGGCCTTTGCCTTCCTCTCCTTGTCGGATCTTCATGCCGCGTTGGTGGCGGAACGAGAAGCGAAGACCAAGGAACATGCCGAGGTGGCTCAGACGGTGGTTCAGGGCATCGCGAGGGATTGGGCAAAGGCTGGTCGCCCCGTTGCCGAGGCGCAACGCGCCGCGATGGACGTGTTGCGCGCCGCGCGGTATGGCAATGATCAATATTTCTGGGTCAACGACTTGTCGGGCACGATGCTCATGCACCCGACCAATGGCGCCCTCGAGGGTACGTCGGTGTTGACAGGCGTCGATGCGCATATTTTCGGCGACATGATCGACATCGCTCGCCGGAACGGCAGCGGGTTTTATCATTATTCGATCAAGATGCCGGGGGATGCCGAGGCGCGGCCGAAGGTGTCCTATGTGCTGAGCATTCCTGAGTGGAACTGGATGGTCGCGACGGGTGTCTATATCGACGATATCAACGCCAAATTCTGGCAGTTGGCGGTGCGCCTGGGCGGTGTCGGACTTCTCATGCTGGTGGTCAGCGTGGCGGTGTCGGTGGTGCTCACGCGCGGTGTCGTCCGGCCGTTATCGCGCGTGGTGTCCGAGGTGGACGGACTTGCCCAAGGACGCCTCGATTCCGTCATTCCCGGCGCCGAGCGTGGCGATGAAATTGGTGCCATGGCCCGCGCCTTGCTGGCCGTACAGCAAAATCTATCGGCGACAGCCGGAATGGCCGATATGGTCGCCGAAGGCAATCTGACCGTGAGCATTCAGCCGGTATCTCAATGGGATCGCCTTGGCATCGCGCTCAAATCGATGCTTGAGCAACTGCGGAATTTGGTGGCGGACACGCTGGGCGCCGCCAAAGCGGTGCATGGTGGCGCCGATACCATCGCGGAAACAGTGGACAGTCTGTCCGTGACCTCAAATGAGCTTTCGGGATCGGTAGCGGAAATCACCGCGACCATGGAAGAATTGTCGGCATCCTCTTCGCAGATTTCGGAGTATTCCGGTTCGGTGGTGGATATCGCCAATCTCACTTGGGAGAGCAGCAAAAAAGGCGCTGTGGCGATGGAACTGCTGAGCGCCAAGATGGAAAGCATCTATGACGAGAACCAAGCAAGTCTTTCCGAGATTATCGATCTCGGCAAGACCTCGAAGGAAATCAGCCGAATCATGGCGATTATCAACGTCATCGCCGACCAGACCAAATTGATCGCCTTCAACGCGGCCCTCGAGGCGGCCAGTGCCGGCGAAGCGGGGCAGCGCTTCGGCGTGGTCGCAGCCGAAATCCGTCGCTTGGCGGATAGCGTGACCGAATCCACCAGCGAGATCGAAAGCAAGGTCAGCCAAGTTCAAGAATCCATCAACCGGTTGGTCATCACGTCGGAGAAAGGATCCAGCAGCATCGCCGATGGCAAGCTGGCCGCCGCCAATACGGCCGAACGTTTGAGTGAAATGGTCGAAGAGGCGCACAAGACCAATTTGGCGGCGCAGCAGATTTCGTTGTCGACCCAGCAGCAGAAGACGGCGGCCAGTCAGGTGCTCGTGGCCTTGCGCGAGATCGTCGACGCCAGCAC
>DATNIV010000490.1:0-3646 GCA_035604255.1 Telmatospirillum sp.
ACAACCGGCTTTACCGAATCGACACCATCGATGACCGTCGTTTCGCCCTGAAATGGTATCCCCGGTCCGCGACGGATCCTCGCGACCGTCTGGGCGCCGAGTGGGGCGCCGTGGCATTCCTTGAACGCCACGGCGTCAAAGAGGTGCCTCGCGGCATCGCCTTCGACGTTTCGTCCAACTTCGCCTTATACGAATGGATCGATGGCGACGTCGTCGCCTCTCCTCAGGATAACGATGTGCAGGCAATGATCGCCTTTGCTGCGAAACTTCACGAACTCCGCCGCACCAGCGGCGCAGAAACGCTGCCGCAAGCAAGCGAGGCCTGTCTATCCGCGGAGACTATCCTGACCCAGGTAGACCGCCGTCTGGCGCGGTTAACCGAAGTCGCGGAAGATGAGCCGGCGTTGGCGCAATTTCTTCATCACGAATTCACGCCCCGATGCCGTCATGCCGAGGCTTGGGCTCGTCATGGATATAACCTGCTTGGCTGGCGTTTTGATCGTCCACTACCGTCCGAGCTGATGACTCTCAGCCCCTCCGACTTCGGGTTCCACAATGCCTTGCGTCGCGCCGACGGATCGATCGCTTTCATCGACTTCGAATATTTCGGCTGGGACGATCCGGCAAAACTGACGGCGGACTTCCAACAACACCCTGGCATGTCTCTTCCCGCCCCCCTTGCCGAGGCCTTCCGAACTGCAGCAATCCGGCTCTATGAGCAAGATGAGACCTTCCGCGATCGGTTGCGACTGACCGAACCACTTTATGTTTTGCGCTGGTGCATGATTTTGCTGAACGAATTCCTGCCGGAACGATGGGAAGCGCGTGCTTTTGCCGGACAACAGAACGACCGCGTTCAAGCCATGCGGACCCAACTCGCCAAAGCCCGCCGACACTTGGCGCGACTTTCCTCTCAGGTCATGGATTTCCCCGAATGACAAATTTCACCCCCACGACTCCACCACTCGACGCCAGATCGTTGACGTTGCGCCGACGCGTCGTCGAAGCGCTGGAGGGCGGTGGCCGGGGACATATCGGATCGACCATGTCGCTCATCGAGATCCTGCGCGTTCTCTATGACGACGTGATGCATTACCGCCCCGATGAACCGTCATGGCCCAACCGGGACCGGTTCATTTTGTCGAAAGGTCATGGCTGCCTGGCGCAATATGCGCTCCTGGCGGACAAAGGCTTTTTCCCAGCAAGCGAACTGACACGCTTTTGCCGGCGCGACAGCTTCCTCGGCGGCCATCCCGAAGCCGGCAAGATTCCCGGCGTGGAAGCCTCGACCGGAGCCCTGGGGCATGGCCTGCCGATCGCCGTCGGCATGGCCTTGGCGGCACGCATCAAGAAAGACGAGCATCGGATCTTTGTCGTCATGGGGGATGGGGAAACCAACGAAGGCTCGGTCTGGGAAGCCGCTTTGTGCGCCGGCAAACATGGCTTGTCCAAGCTGGTTGTCATGGTCGATTACAATAAGCTCCAGTCCTACGGACCGACATGCGACGTCCAGGACATGGAACCCTTCCTCGACAAGTGGCGCGCCTTCAACTTTGCCGCCACGGAAGTGGATGGCCATAACGTATCGGCATTGCGCCGCTTGCTGACCTCGATGCCCCTCGCCCCCGATCGCCCGAGCGCCATCATCTGCCATACGGTAAAAGGAAAAGGCATTCCTTTTACCGAAGGCCGCGCCGACTGGCATCACAAATCGCGGTTAACGCCCGACGAAATCGCCGCCATGTTCGATGCCGTAGGAGGCCGCTAAGATGCGCAAGATCGCTCTCGACATGGTTCATGAATTGGCGAAGAAAGACCCGCGCGTCATCTTTCTCGGCTCTGATCTCGGTGCCGGCACCCTTGATAAGATGCGCCAGGAATTCCCAGAGCGCTTTTATATGGAGGGGATCTGCGAGGCCAATTTCGTCGGCATGGCCGCCGGACTGGCTATGGAAGGATTTATTCCCTATCTGAACACCATCGCGCCTTTCTTCACCCGCCGGGCCTTTGAACAGATCGCCATCGACTTGTGCCTGCACAAATTACCGGTACGCCTGATCTCCAGCGGTGGCGGAGTCGTCTATGCTCCTTTAGGGCCGACACATTTGGCCATTGAAGACATTGCCGTCATGCGCGCCCTGCCCAATATGACCGTCGTGGCGGTGAGCGACGCCGACGAAATGCGCCGCCTCATGGAGCAGACCTTGGATTGGCCGGGTCCAATCTATATACGCCTGGCCAAAGGAGGCGACCCCATTGTCTCAGACGCAAAGCGCGGCTTTACCATCGGCAAGGCAATCACGGTCCGCGAGCCCTCGGATATTTTACTGCTCACCACGGGCGTCATGCTGGGACGCGCCGTGGAGGCCGCCGATTCTCTCGCCTCGGAAGGAACGGAATGTGGAATCGTGCATCTGCACACGATTAAACCTTTGGATAGCGCTGCCGTCTTGAAAGCCGCGGCGAAAGCCCGTCTCGTCGTGACCATCGAAGAGCACATTCGCTCCGGCGGTCTGGGCAGCGCCGTGCTCGAGACACTGGCCGACGGACTCCCCAGCTTGCTTCCCCCTGTGCTGCGTCTGGGTCTGCCGGATGCCTTTCCCAAGGAGTATGGTTCGCAGGAAACGATGTTCGATAGTTTTGGCCTGACGCCGACACAGATCGCCGACGCCATCCGACATGCCCTGGTTCGAGCCTGACGATCATGGACAACGCCCCCCTTGGGCCATGGTCATGTCTCCCCGAAGACGAGGCCAAACTCTGTGCACGGTTCATGGCCGAGGGACATGTTGTTTTTTCCGTCTCCGACCTCGCTTGCTTGAAGGCCTTGCGCGATCGTGCCGCCACATTGGCGGCGGCCCATCTCGGCATCCCGGTCGGTAAAGACGCCGGCACATTCCTCGACAGCATTCATCGTCACATCGACCCCGCGCGACTCAACGCGCTGCGTCTCCATGTCATTCGGGGGCTCAATGACGCGCCTCATGCCCATCAACAGTACCATGCCTTGGGTCGCGGCATCCTTGAGACGATCGCCGGCAATGAACTGGCGATGCAACGGCGCCTGAACCTCAGCATCCAATTGCCCGATGACGATTCGTCGCTGCTGCCGGTTCATGCCGATGTCTGGTCGGGGGATTCTCCCTTTGAGGTGGTGTTGTGGGTGCCGCTGGTCGATTGCCACGCCACCAAATCGATGTATCTGCTGCCACCGGACGCAAACACCAAAATGCAAGCGCGGCTAGCCGAATTTGCCGGACGCAGCAGCGAGGATTTGTATCAGGCCATCGCCGATCGCGTGAGCTTTCTCGATGTCCCTTACGGAAAGGCTCTCCTTTTTTCGCAAAATCTCATGCATGGCAACCGGATCAATCGAGAGACAACCACCCGTTGGTCGATCAATTGCCGGTTCAAGGCGCTTCTTGCGCCGTTCGGGGACAAGCGCCTGGGCGAGTTCTTCGAACCATTGGTGATCCGCCCGGTCACCCGTCTTGGCATGCAATACACTCTGCCGCGAGGCCTCGATGAATAGCCCCAAATCCGAATGCCAGGGATATCGCGGCTATATCACCAGTCGGCCGTTTTTCGGCGAGCGCGCCCCCCAGCATGTGCAAAATTTGGTGATTCGGGATTATTGCACCCGCCG
>DATNIV010000491.1:0-3616 GCA_035604255.1 Telmatospirillum sp.
GCTGTTTTTCCATTTGGTTCCGACCCTTGCGCCAACCGCCATGGTGTGTCGTTAATAGTGAAATCGTAACGGTGCCGCAGGCCCTGCCGATATCCCCATTTGGGGACCAACCGACGGGAGATTTCGCGAAACGCGGCAAAAAAGAAGCGGAGGCACGGTCATCGTGAAAAAACCGCGTGTCCTGTTCGTCGATGACGAACCTCATGTGCTCGACGGCCTGCAGCGGGCCTTGCGCAGCCGGAACGGCAGTTGGGACATGGTCTTTCAGGTTTCGCCGTTCGAAGCGATCGCCGAACAACGACGTGCGCCCTTCGATGTCGCGGTCGTCGATATGCGCATGCCGGAGATGTCCGGCGTCGAACTCATCAAAGCCCTGACGGCGCAATGCGTGACCACCACGGCGATCGTTCTCACCGGCGCCACCGACATCGAATCGGCCATCGCGGCGATCAACGAGGCCAATGTCTTTCGCTTTTATGCCAAACCTTGCGCCGCCGACGTCCTCGCCTCCGGCATCGACCTGGCCTTGGCGCAAGCGAAGGCAGCCCCCCCCTCCAGCACCGCCGCCAACGCGACGACATTCGGTCTGGCGACCCTGGATCGTCTGCCCATGGGTGTCGTGGTGGTTGATGCGCAGGCCACCATCTTGTTCATGAACAGCCAGGGAACCGAATATCTGGCCGGCAACGATGGTTTGACGATGAGCCCCTCAGGGCTTTGCCGCGCCAGTCGCCCGACGGAAACTGCCGAACTGCATCGTTTGGTCAAACTCGCGGTGGACATCAAGAGCGAGGCGCTGGCCCATGCGCTGGCCGTCACGCGAGAGGAATCCGACCGGCCGCTCTCGGTGGTGATCGCGCCTTTGCCGGCCGAGCACAACAACGGCCGCGTCGCCGTCCTCTTGATCAGTGACCCCGAACGGCAAAGTCTTCCATCCGCCGATACCGTGGCGAAGCTGTTCGATCTCACCGATGCCGAGGCGCGCCTCGCTCTCGCTCTCAGCGAAGGGCAACGCATCGAGGATGCGGCGGAACAGCTTGGCATTACGCTCAACTCCGCCCGGACCTATTTGAAACGGATCTTCAGCAAGACCGACGTCACCCGACAGGCCGAATTGGTTCGGCTCATCCTCGCGGCCCCGACATTGCTGAATTTGGGCGCAACCAAACGCCCATTGCGCACCCCCCAGCTTTAAGCGTTATTGCCTACAGCATAGGCACAGCCCTAAATGTGCCTAGCTGATAGGCATTATCATTCCAGCCTTTGCTCTCCCGGACGGCTCCTCGTCATCTTTGGCGTGCCTGTTCCAGACCAATGAGCTCAAGCCCCATAAGACAAGAGCCGTTTGCATCCAACCCTGCCCCACCAACATGGCACTCCTTTTGCGTAATGCTTTGGCGCAACCGCCCCAGGAGAGATCCATTGCCAAAGCTCTTGCCCCATCTCATTCGTCACTGCGCTTGGATCAGCCTTCTCCTGGCGACCAGCCTTCCAGCCCAAGCCGAATCCGTCGCGCGTTACGGAATCTCGATGGCCGATATACCGCTGACCACCGGCCAACCGGACCGGGGCGCCGGCGCCTATCAATTCACCGGGCACACGCTTTATGACCCGCTGATCGCGTGGGAATCCAATATTGCCGACCGCCCAGGCAAGCTGGTTCCAGGACTGGCCACCGACTGGAAGCCAGATCCCAAGGACGCGACGAAATGGCTGTTCACGCTGCGCCACGGTGTCAAATTCCATGACGGATCGCCTTTCAACGCCGATGCCGTCCTGTGGAATCTCGACAAAGTCCTGAACGACAAGGCACCGCAGTTCGACGCCAAACAAAGCGCCCAGGTGCGCCCCCGCATCCCGTCGATCGCCCGTTACCGCAAAATCGACGACGACACGGTGGAAATCACCGTCAAGGAAGTCGACACCCTTTTCCCTTATCAACTTCCCTGGTTTCTGATCTCCAGCCCGGCGCAGTTCGAAGCCTTGGGCCGCGACTGGAACAAATTCGCCACCCAGCCCTCCGGCACCGGCCCCTTCAAACTCGATAAGCTGGTCCCCCGCGAACGGGCCGAACTGGTCAAGAACGCCGATTATTGGGATAAAACACGGCTGGCAAAAACCGACCGCATCGTTCTGATCCCGATTCCCGATGCGATGACCAGAACCAACGCCTTGTTGACCGGCCAAGTCGATCTGATCGAATCGCCCGCCCCCGACACTCTGCCGCAGCTGAAAAGCTCGGACTTTTCCATTGTCAGCAATGTGACCCCGCATGTCTGGCCCTATCACTTCAGCTTGTTGCCGGGGTCGCCCTGGGTCGACATCCGCGTCCGCAAGGCGGCCAATCTCGCCATCGATCGCGACGCGATCGTCGCCTTGATGAACGGCTTGGCGAAGCCGGCAAAAGGTCAACTCGATCCGACATCCCCCTGGTTCGGAAAGCCCATCTTCGACATCAGATATGACGTCGAAGCCGCCAAGGCGCTGATGAAGGAGGCGGGATATTCGAAGGATAAGCCGCTCAAGACCAAGGTGATCATCGCCCAGGGCGGCACCGGCCAGATGCTCTCGCTGCCGATGAATGAATTCGTCCAGCAAAGCCTGGCGGAAATCGGCATTCAGGTCGAATTCGAAGTCGTCGAGCTGGAAACCCTGTACCTGCATTGGCGGAACGGCGCCAAGGCCGACATGAATCTCGGCCACGGCATCACGGCGATCAATCTGGGCTATGTGACGTCGGATCCGTTCTACGCCCTGACCCGCTTTGTCGACAGCCGCTATGTCGCGCCCAACGGTGTCAACTGGGGCAACTACGCCGATGCCGAAATCGACGATCTGTTGGCCAAGACCCGCGTCACCTTCGACACCAAGCTGCAGGATCAGTATCTCGCCCGCGTGCATCAGAAGATGGTCGACGAGGCCCTGATGCTCTGGGTGGTTCACGACGTCAATCCCCACGCGCTCTCCCCCAAGGTCAAGGATTTCACCCTGGCCCAATCCTGGTTCCAGGACCTGACCACCATCGGAATGCGCTAAGCATGCTGGCCTATCTGCTCAAACGGCTCGTCTATGCGCTGCCCATCGCGCTCAGCGTCACCTTGGTCTGCTTTCTGCTGGTGCATATCGCGCCGGGCGATCCGCTGAACGCGGTGGTCCCGGCCGACGCCCCGGCCGAGGTCGTCAATGCGTTGAAAGCTGCCTATGGCTTCGATCAGCCGTTGCCGGTGCAATATGTCCGTTGGCTGGGACGCGCGCTGACCGGCGATTTGGGAACGTCGGTCGCCACCGGCCGCCCCGTGGTCTCCGAGGTCCTGTCAGCTGTTCGCAACACCATCCTGCTGGCGGTGTTCGCCGCCGTCATCGGCTTCGCTCTCGGCGCCCTGCTGGGCGGCATCGCCGGCTATCGCCATCGCGGCCTCGTCGACCGGCTGGCCACCGCGCTCTCCGTGGTCGGCGTCAGCGTGCCGCATTATTGGCTGGGCATGGTGCTGACCATCATCTTCTCGACGAAGCTCAATTGGCTTCCCGCCATGGGCGCCGGTCCCGGCGGGTCGAAGGAATGGATGTGGGACGGCGAACATCTGCGGTTTCTCGTCCTGCCGCTGGCGACGCTCAT
>DATNIV010000492.1:0-3124 GCA_035604255.1 Telmatospirillum sp.
CACGGAAGATCCTCCGGCGCTGGGCGGCCGAACAGTTCCCCGTTGATGAAGTTGGCGATTCGTCCGAACAGAAGTCCGATGGGCACCACATTGCAAATGGTGTCGCCGACCGACAGGAGGTTTAGCCGGTTGCGTCTGGCAAAAAGCACGACGGCCAGGATGACCCCCAGCGCGCCGCCATGGAAGGACATGCCCCCTTGCCAGACCATGAGCGCTTCCAATGGATTGGCAAAATAATAGAGAGGTTTGTAGAAGAACACATAGCCCAGTCGTCCGCCGAGGACCACGCCCATCGTCGCCCAAACCAGGAAATCATCCACCTGTTCGGTCGACATGGCGAAGGGGGGCTTGGAGACCAGCCAGCGGGTGTATTTCCAACCGCCCAGCAGGCCGACGATATAGGCGACGGCATACCAGCGAATGGCGATCGGTCCGATGCGGACGATGGCCGGATCGATATCGGGAAAGGGGAGCGCCATTTACAGATACCGATCCTTGGCTGTGAGGTAGCGCGTGACATAGCATTTCACGCCTTCCTCCAGCGTCGTGAAAGGCTTGGTGTAACCGGCCGCGCGCAGGCGTTCCATGCGGGCTTCCGTAAAATATTGATATTTGGCGCGAATGGTGGCGGGGGTGTCGACATATTTGATGTAGGGCTCCTTGCCGACGGCGCGATAGACCGCCGAGGCCAGGTCGACGAAGGTTCGCGCTTTGCCGGTGCCGAGATTGAACAGTCCACTCACGTCGGGGTGGTCGAGCAGCCAGATCATCACGTCGGTCACATCGCCAACCCAGATGAAATCGCGTTTCTGGCCGCCATCGGGATAGTCGGGGTGATGGGACCGAAACAGATGCGCCGGCGCGCCGGCTTCGGCATGCGGATAGATCTGTGCGACCACACTCTGCTGGCTGCCTTTGTGATATTCGTTCGGCCCGTAGACATTGAAGAATTTCAGGCCGGCCCATTGCGGCGGCATCGGCTTGCCTTCGGCAATTTTGCGGGCAACACGGCGGTCGAACAGGTGCTTACTCCATCCGTAGGCGTTGAGGGGCTGCAAAAGGGAGAGCGAGGCCGGGTTGCAGTTATCCTCGAAGCCCTGCGCGCCGTCGCCATAAGTGGCGGCCGAGGACGCGTAAATGATCCGTACCTGGTTACGCGTGCACCAAGCGAAGAGAGCCAGAGTGAGATTGAAATTGTTGGCGACGATCAGGTCGGCATTGGTTTCCGTGGTGGCCGACACCGCTCCCATGTGAAAGATCGCGCGGATATGGGTCTTGTTGGCTTCCAGGAAGTCGAACATCTGCTCGGGATGGACGATATCCGAAAGTTCGCGCTTGCTGACATTGCGCCATTTGTCATTGCTGCGCAGTCGGTCGCACACGACAAGCCGGGCGTCGCCGCGTTGTTCAAGGGCTGCGAGCAGATTGGAGCCGATGAAGCCCGCGCCGCCAGAAATGAAGTACATGAGCTGCTCCCATACCGTCGATATCCGGACTCCTTATAGGCGTGCGCCGGGCCTTCAACAAGAGTCGTTGCTTTTTCGGGCCAAATCGCGCGTGAGCGATTGCTTCATATTATGTGGTATGATGTTGCGTCGCCGCCTGCCTGTTCCCATAATGCGGCGGGCTTTCAGTTAAGGTGACCTGCATGCAAACCGACAACCGGCTTCTCGATGATCTTGCCAAAATGGCGGGTGGCGCTCTCAATGCTTTGACCGGGATGAAAACCGAGATCGAGGGGTTGGTTCGTCAGCAGATCGAGCATTTCGTCGCGAATATGCATTTGGTGACACGCGAAGAATTCGACGTCGTGCAGGCGCTGGCGGCCAAAGCCCGCGATGAGCAGGAGACTCTCACGGCGCGCTTGGCAAGCCTGGAAGCGGAATTGGCGGCGCTGAAATCGGCCGTGCCGGGCGCTGCGGTCAAGCCGGCGCGTAAGCCGAAAGACGATGGAACCGAACAATCGGCGTGACATCGACGACCCATTGCTGGTATTGACCTTTTTTTTTGGTGTCTTTGTTTCTTGTTCGTGACATTTGGTAAATTATCCACAGCAATGCTGAATAAGAGGGCGATTATTTCTTGCGCTCAGCGGAATCGCTCTATAGGCTACTGCTTGTGCTATGTTAGGCGGGGCACACAAGATCTTCGGTTTCCGCCTTGGCCGCTACCCACGACATGTAAAAGGAGGTCGCGGGCATGACGCTTTTGGCGACGTTGGAAGAAGAGGCGGCAGCCAATCCGCTTGATCTCGTAGAGCAGTTCGTAACAGCCAACGATTGGCCGTTCGATCGGCGTAGCGATGATGAAATGGCGGTCGAGGTTCCGGGGAAGTGGTGCGACTATAGTTTGTACTTCGCCTGGCGCGAAGACATTGGCGCCCTGCACTTTACCTGCGCGTTCGACATGAAAATCCAAGCGGCCAAGAAAGCGCATGTTCATGAGCTTCTCGCCATGGTGAACGAGCGGATGTGGCTTGGCCATTTCGGTTTGTGGACCGAAGAGGGCGTTCCCATGTTCCGGCATGCCGTTTTGCTGCGGGGTCTTGGCGGTGCGAGCATGGAGCAGATCGAAGATCTGGTGGATATCGCGCTCAGTGAGTGTGAGCGTTTCTATCCTGCCTTCCAGTTTGTCATATGGGGCGGCAAATCGGCGCCGGACGCCATTTCAGCCGCCTTACTCGATACGGTTGGGGAAGCGTGACACAGATTCTTTTGGTCGGCTGCGGGAAGATGGGCGGGTCGTTGCTGGACGGCTGGCTCGATCTCGGTCTGTCTCCCCACGATATTTTCGTTGTTGATCCCGAGGAAGCGAAGCGTTTGTCGCGGCCGCATATTCGCGTCGCCGCCGATGTGTCGGCTTTGCCAGAAGGGTTCCGTCCGGATGTGATCGTGCTGGCGGTCAAGCCGCAGATGATGGACGGGGTTCTGCCAGCTTATGGCGAATTCAAGGCCGCTGTTTTCCTTTCGATCGCGGCCGGCAAACCCTTATCCTATTTCTCCAGAATCCTGGGGTCGGGGGCGGCGGTGGTGCGGGCCATGCCCAATACGCCGGCGGCGGTCCGGCGTGGCATGACGGTGGCGATCGCCAATTCCATCGTGGCGGAAGCGCAACGACTCGTCTG
>DATNIV010000493.1:0-9642 GCA_035604255.1 Telmatospirillum sp.
CACACACCGTCAGGTGTGATCCCCTGGATGGCGCCAACTTATTGTTTTTCCTTCGTGAACTTCGTGTCTTCGTGGTGAAGCTGCCAAATTAAGGGTGATCCATCATGGATCCCCGCCTACGCGGGGATGACGACGACTAGAACCGGCACATCGGTCTCTTCAGACAACTGACGACAGGTACTAGTACCGCATCACAGTGATTTTGACTCTTTGACCGGCGCGTCGGTGGCGGTAGGGGCCGGATAGGCACGGGCCATTTTATGTCGGGCCTTTTCGGTAGTGAACATCCACCTGATGCGCTCACCGCTGTCGTTTCTTCGGCGTTCCCAGGCAGCGATTTCGGAGACGAGGAAGTCTCTGTTGTCGATGCGACGGTCGAGACATTGCCCTTTGAGGACGCCGATTTCGATCTCCACCATGTTCAGCCAACTGGCATGTTTTGGTGTGTGGTGGAACTCCAGGCGACGCAGGATCCTTCGCGCTTCAGGCGCCGGGAAGGTGGCGTAGAGGGCTGCGGCCGAATGGGTGGACAGATTATCCATCACCACACGGATCCGTTCGGCATCGGGACAATGGACATCGCTGAGTTCACGCATGCATTGGGCGAAATCGGCGGCGGTCCGATGGTCGGTGACTTTCACCTTGCGCCAGGGGCGATGGGCATCGACGAAGACAAAAAGATTGGCCGTACCATTCGCCGATACTCGCAGTCGAAGCGCTCCAGTTGTCCCGGCTCGGCCGGGATCGGTTGACGCACTTCGCCGATAAGTTGGATTGGGCTCTCGTCGAAGCAAATGACCGGGCGCCGCGGATCGGGCGTTTCGGCATAGAGATCAAGCACGTCTTCCATGCGGGCGACGTATTCGGCATCGACCTGCGGAATGCACCACATGTCCTTGCGCCAGGGCTTCAAGTCGTTTTCGGCGAGGCGGCGGCGAACGGTCTCGCGGGACAGGCTTTCGTGCTCGGTGAGCTTGACCATTTTGTCGGCCAACAGTTCCAGCGTCCAACGGGCGCAACCTTCCGGCGGGGTCGAGCAGGCGGTGGCCACCAGCAGCGCTTCCTCGTTACCGGATAGTTTGCGTTCCGCTCCTGGGCGAGGGTCCTCGCTGAGCGCCGCTTCGAGATTGCCTTCGACAAAACGGCGCTTGGTCCGGTAGACCGTCGAGCCACTGACCACCACTGCGGTGACAATGTCCTCGTCGCCGACGCCGGCATCGGCTGCCAACAAAATCTGGGCTCGCTTGAGCTTGCGGACCCGGTGCTTGCCGCCGCTCAGCAATGCTGTCAATTCTTCGCGCTCGGCATGGCTGAGTTCGACGCGATACCGTACATTCATCTGGCTCTCCTCTGGCGGTTCGGGACACAGATGAATCGGAAAATGAGTCAAACTTCTGACGACATAGACTGTCCGGCGGGATCCCGCTTCACCGAGAAGCAGGGCCAATATCTGGCCTTCATCTATGCCTATACCTGCATCAACCGGCGCCCGCCGGCCGAGGCCGATCTCCAGCGGCACTTCCAGGTAACACCGCCCTCTGTCCACCAGATGATTATGACTCTTGAACGCGCTGGACTGATCGAGCGCAAGCCCGGCGCGCCGCGAAGCGTCAAAATCCTCGTCGATCCAGAAAACCTGCCGGTGCTTCGATGAGCACCGGCAACCCGTCAAAATCACTGTGATGCGGTACTAGCCGCCAATTCGTCGCGCTGGTCACGCTTAATCCAGCGGCGTCCCGTCCTACGGTGCCGATCGCGCTGATAAGGAATTCCCGGCCATTTCGGGCCGTCCGGAGGGGCTGTTTTACTGAATAGATTCGGCGGCGATTTTAGCGGCTAAAATCGGTTCTTGCGGGGACTGCATAATCGGGCGTCGTAATGCCGGTTATGCGACTTTGGGAATCGTTCCCGGTTTGGCGGCTGGTGACACGACTGTTGGGGCCACCCCAGACTGCACCGGTTCTCGCTATGACATTTTCTCCCTCTCCTCGACGCGAAACTATGGTTTGCACGCATCCATGCGTTCCGACGAACAGTTTGGCTGGTACTGGAGGGTATTTTGATCACAGATGAAGAACGGATGCCGCTTTTGCGGCTCACAGACAGGCACAGATAAGAAAAGCGCCGAGAGGCTTTGATCTCGTTTGTCGAATCTTTCCGTGCCGGACATTGTCCCCGATTGCCTTAGGGCCGCTGCCCGGAAACCTCACCCCCTGCATCTGTGAGCCGCGAAGCGGCATCTGCGTTCATCTGTGATCGTCGAAGACCGCCCAGTTCCCCAAGACTTTCGATGCCTTGCACCGCAGCAAAGATGTGACCAAGCGGTCATCCCTCGGGGGAAGAGGGTTAAGAGAGGGGGATGACCGCCGGGAAGCGGGATAAAATGACGTGCGATGATGCCATTTAGAAACCGGCTCCTCTTTTGGCGTGGCGGCGGCTCCCCATCGACAAGCCTTCCACTCTGCCGCACAGTGCGATCGGGGACCACCGACCAACTGGGGACGATCATCCATGTGCTGTTTCCGTCACGCCGCGCCGCTTCTTGCGATTTTGCTGTCAGGGGCGCTTCCAGGAGCGACCCTTGCGGCAACGCCGGAGGTGCTGGATTTCAACACGATCTCTCATGAGGAACGGATCAGCCGCGATTGCGCCATCACCTTCGACGACGGACCGGGTCCGCACACCGCTCAGCTTCTTGATTTGCTGGCGGACCGGCAAATCAAAGCGACTTTTTTCGTCCTGGGCGAGCATGTCCGGCTCTATCCCGACCTCATCCGCCGCATGGTGAGCGCTGGGCATGAAGTCGAAAATCACTCGTGGGACCACCC
The DNA here is from genome assembly GCA_035604255.1 of Telmatospirillum sp. Lineage (GTDB taxonomy): Bacteria > Pseudomonadota > Alphaproteobacteria > Rhodospirillales > Magnetospirillaceae > Telmatospirillum. The sequence goes on from DATNIV010000493.1 coordinate 2,829, forward strand.
GGATATGCGCAAGCTGGACGAGAGAGCCCGCCAACGGGAAATCGAGGACACGGTCGCCCTCCTGAAAACGCTCGGCGTCACCCCGCATTTTTTCCGCCCGCCTTACGGGTCCTACGATACCGCTTTGGTCGATCTGGCCCATCGGGACGGGTTGGAGGTGGTGCTGTGGACGCATGACAGCGTCGATTGGCGCTACCACACCGTGGCCCAGTTGGAAGGCGACATTCTTCCTCGCGGCGAAGGCGCGCATGGCGTCTTCCTCTTCCACGATATCCACGACAGCACCATCGCCGCCATGCCGGCCATCCTCGACGAACTGAAAAGCAAGGGGTGCCATTTCACCACCGTCGCCGAATGGACCGATGACAGCAATCGCCTTCGCGCCAGCGCCACAGGAGCGATATCACCGCCACCCGCTTCGCCCGCCCCCCCGGTCAACAAAGACATCGGGTTGAAACGCTGGCTTAAGGCGCTTTGGTGATCGCGGCGGCCCCCGGCCCGGTCTTGGCATAAGGCCAGTCTTCGAGGAGAGCCGCCTCCAGCGTATCCCAGGCCCGATGCAAATCGGCAGGCCCGATGCAATAGGGCGGCAGAAAATAGGCCACGGGCCCCAGCGGACGGAGCAGAAATCCCCGGTCGATAAAGAATTGCTTGAGACGGGGCCCGAGCGCGCTGGCATAGCCGCCTTCGCCCAAGTCGAGCGCCGCGATGGTACCGGTCAGCCGCGGATGTTGGATTTTCCCGCGCGCCGCCAGCGCCGCCAAGCGTTCGCCGTGAATGGCTTCGATCGCGGCGATCCGGGCCTGGCAATCGGCTCCCATTAACAGATCAAGCGAGGCCAATCCGGCGGCGCATCCCAAAGGATTGGCCGTATAGGAATGGCCGTGCAGGAACGCCTGCCCCAGGCTTTCGCCAAGAAAAGCTTGGTGGATCGGCTCGCGCACCACCGTCGCCCCCATCGGCAGGAATCCTCCGGTCAGCCCTTTCGACAGACAAACCATGTCGGGGATCACCGCGGCCTTGCCACAGGCGAAAGGCGCTCCGGTGCGCCCGAAACCGGTCATCACCTCGTCGAACACCAAAAGAGCGCCGGCCGCGCGCACCCGTTCGGCCACCCCTTGGAGAAAGTCCGAACGGCACATGCGCATGCCGCTGGCCCCCTGGATCAAGGGCTCGACGATGACCGCCGCGACATCCTTCGTCAGAGCCGCCTCAAGGGCGTCAAGGGCGGCCGTTTCCTTCGCCGAAACGTCCTCGTCGCCGATCCAGGTGGATGGATAGGGCACCATTTCGACGGGAAACAGCATGCCTTCCCAGGCCCGGAAATAGCCGGAACTTTTGCCCACCGACATCGCTCCGACGGTATCGCCATGATAACCGCCGTCAAATGCCAGCAGGCGGCGGCGGCCGTCTTCGCCGCGATTGGCGAAATATTGCAAGGCCACCTTGAGCGCCACCTCGACGGCGGTCGAGCCATTGTCGGAATAAAACACCCGATCGAGATCGCCCGGCAACAACCCGGCCAGACGCGCCGCCAAATGGGCCGCCGGAGCATGGGTGAAATCGGCGAAAATAACCTGTTCCAGACGCGCCGCCTGTTCGGCGACCGCTCTCGCGATGGCGGGATGCCCATGACCGTGGAGATTGACCCACCAGGAGGACACCAAATCGATCAGTTCGCGGCCGTCCTCGGTGAAGATCCGATCCCCTTTGCCGCCAACGGCGACCATGGGCGGCGGCGCGATCTGTTCCTGGGTGAACGGATGCCAGACATGGCGGCGGTCAAGATCGAGAATGCTGTCGGTCACGGGTTTTGCCTCTTAGCGGTTTTTTCGGAACGATCATCGCGGTCCACGTTGTCTTGGCGACGATCAAGAGCAACCCAAAACCCTTCGCCATCCCGAAACGATAGGACAGTTGGTTCATCCGCAGATGACGCCGATGACCGCAGATTGAAAAATTTCTTTCCGCACATCGCTCACGGCCGCCACGCCAGCGGCGGATGGGCGATCAGATCGGCCAGATCGGCGAGGCGCGGCAGTTGCCCGACCACCGTCACACCGGAGAAATGCTCGATCGCTTGACGATTGGCGTCGTTGGGTGGTCCGTTCATCACCACGCCGGCAACGGCGATGCCGCGCCGCTGCAAGGCTTCCAGGGTCAGCAGGCAGTGATTGATGGTCCCCAAGCCGCTTCTTGCCACCACCACGACCGGCAGCCCCAGACGCGCCATCAAATCCGCCATCACATGCCGGTCGTTCAGCGGAACCAATGCGCCCCCGGCCCCCTCCACCACCAAAGGACGACCGGACGCAACCGGCAAATGGAAGTCTTCCAGCGCGATGGAAACCCCATCCAAGGCCGCCGCCTGATCCGGCGACAAGGGGGCGTGCAGCATGAAGGCGGACGGATGGATCCGCGCTTCGGGTGCGACGCGTTTGATCACGTCGGCGTCGCAGCCATCGTTGATGCCCGATTGCACGGGTTTCCAGTAGTCGGCCTGCCAGGACCGGACCAGCCAAGCGGACACCATGGTTTTTCCGATGTCGGTATCGGTCCCGGTGACGAAAACGCCGCTCACCGCCCCCCCTCGCTTTGAAGGCGGCCATAGAGAATGTGATAGGTGGCGTTGAATTCCCCCTGGAGAGAGTTCAACAATCGCCGGAACGATCCCGCCGAGAGCGGCTGATGGCCGGGCGCCGGTTCTCCGGCGCCCAGCGCCTTCAGCGTCCGCACAAAATCATGGCCGTCGTCATAGGGCTGGCGCACCAGTTCCTCATCGAGAGTCTGCGACGACCCCGGCGGCCAGGGAAAGTCGTCAACGCTCGGATATTCGGGTGTGCCGCAGATCAAACCGAGAGCGCTATGCGCTTGCCGCCATTCCTTGAATGTCTTGCGCCCCAACGTCGCGAACATCAGTCTGCCGCCGGGCGCCAGCAAGCCGCGCAGGCGATCGATTCCGCCTTGCAGATCGACGAACCACTGAAAGGCCAGACTGGAGGCGATCAGATCGTAACCACCCTCCAGCCCTTGCGGCCGCTCCCCGTCAAGCACCAGATAACGGGGCCGCCCGCCAACCCGGGCGCGGCAGCGCTCCAGCATCGACGCGGCGATATCGGTCAGGACCAACTCTCCGTCGGAAAAGCAGTCGGCCAGACGAGCACTCAAAAAGCCCGTGCCGCAACCGATTTCCAAGACCCGGCTGTGCGACGGCAAGCCGGCCGCTTCGATGCGTTCCGCCAAGCGCGAGGCGACCAGCCACTGCACGTCGGCGGCCGAGTCATAGCCGCCGGCCTTTGTCGAAAAGGCCTGGGCAATGCGTTGTTTCCGATCTTCAGACGACTGTTTGCTCATTCATTCCTCGCCCGGCTGCGCGAAAGCCGGTTCGATTCCGTTCAGACCGTCACATATCCCGCGCACATGGTCCGCGCACCACTTGGGCGCCTGCATCGGCAGCAGATGTCCGGCGTCATGCCACCGGATCGTCATGCCATCAAAGCCATTTTCGGTAAGATCCGCAGGCACGATCGGGTCATTCCGTCCAGCCAGCGCCAACCCGCCCGGCCCAAGGTCGGCCATCCTGCTCCGCCCGTCCCAATGCCGCAAGGCCTTCAATCCTTCCGCCAGAGCCTGGTGATCGAGACCCTGGGTTCGTGGGGCCGCCACGCCGCAACGGATCATGAAATCGATATAGACCTTATCCGGACTTTCGGCGAATCGCCCGATCATCCGATCGAGGACGCGGGTTGGAACGCCGACGGAAAAATCGTCGCCCGCGGCAAACCGGGGAAACCCATTCATCGAGACCAGAGTTCGCCAGGCGACCGGGCGCTTGTGCAGCAGCCACAACAAGCCGAGGGAATGGCCGACCGCCACCACGGGCCGACAGGACGGCAAGGGGGGATAGGAGGGCGCACCAAAATAGCCCAGATCCCAGGCGATCGTTTCGATTCCGTCGAGACACGCCCGCATCGGCGCCCAAAAAGAGGCGTCGAATCCCCATCCGTGGACCAACAGCACCATGGGCCTCACGCCCGCCTCCCGGTCAGGCGAATCATCGCCTCGATCAAACGGTCGATCTCCTCGTCCGTGTGCCGCGCCGAAAAAGCGAAGCGAATCCGGCTGCTGCCGGGCGGCACGGTCGGCGGCCGGATGGCCACCCCCAGCATTCCTTCCGCCTCTAGCGCATGAGCGAGAGTCAGCGCGCGGTCTTCGGTGCCCAGCATCACCGGAACGATTTGCGTCGATGACGCCCCGGTATCCAAGCCGACCCTTGCCATCGCCTGACGGAAGCGCTCCGCCGACGCCGCGAGATGCGCCCGCCGTCCGTCCAATGTCGGCAGCAGATCGAGAGCGGCGTCCATGGCACCCAGAACCGCCGGCGGCAAAGCGGTCGCATAGATCAGTCCGGGGCAGCGATTGATCAGATAGTCGCGCAATGCCTTGGTGCAAGCCACATAGGCGCCAAACCCGCCCAGCGCCTTGCTGAAGGTGCCCATCACCAGACAACGCGGTCCGGCCATTCCCTTGGCCAGACCGAATCCACCATCGCCCAGCACACCGGTGGCATGTGCCTCGTCGAGATAGAGGAAGGCGCCATAGCGTTCGGCCAAGCGGGCAAGCCCCGCCGGATCGGCGCGGTCGCCATCCATACTGAAAACGGTTTCGGTGATGATGAACCGCGGCCGGATTTCGTTCCGATGCTGTTCCAGCAACGATTCGAGATGGCCCAGATCGTTGTGGCGAAAGCGGATTTGGCGAACGCCGGCAGCCAGACACCCCTGGATCAAACTGGCGTGAATGAGCTTGTCGCAAAAGACCAGCGGTTCGGCCCCCAGCACTTTTCCGTCGAACAGGGCTGGCAGGATCGAAGAATTGGCCTGAAAGCCGGAAACGAACACCAGAGCGGCTTCCGCCTGTTTGCCGCGCGCCAGCTTTTCCTCGACCGTGGCGAAGGGGAGAATATTGCCGCAAACCAACCGAGAGGCGCCCGACCCTGCGCCCCAGCGTCGGGCAAAGTCGCCGGCGCGCGTGATCAGGTCAGGGTGTTGCGACAAACCGAGATAATCATTGGAGGAAAAATCCAACAACGACCGCCCGTCGATCTCCAGTCCGCCATCGCCGTGGCGATCGATTCCTCGCAAACGCCGCCGTCGACCAGCCCGATCAAGGTCGTCCAAACAACGGTGCCATCCCTCTTCAAAGTCATGCATTTGGCGTTCCATTCAATGATAGGCGTTCTAAAGGCTTTTTTTTGAGGATGCAAAGATGGTATTCACCCTTCCGTGTCATTCAACAGAAAGCCGCTCGCCATGCATCTTTCCAACAAGACGCCCAATTCGACCGCCGCCGCCGCGCCGCTGCCGGGCGAAGGTCTCCGCCACGACTGGGCTCTCGAAGAGATTGAAGCCCTGTTCGCCCTGCCCTTCAACGATCTGATGTATCAGGCGGCCACGGTGCATCGCGCCAATTTTGATCCGAACCGCGTCCAGGTCAGCCGCCTGTTGTCGATCAAAACCGGCAAATGCCCGGAAGACTGCAAATATTGCCCGCAAAGCGCGCATTACGACACCGGCGTCGAAAAGGAAGATCTGCTGGAGGTCGAAACCGTCCTCGAAGCGGCGCGCGCCGCCAAGGAATCGGGAGCGTCGCGCTTTTGCATGGGCGCCGCGTGGAAGAGCCCGGGCAAAGACTTCGATGTGGTGCTCCGCATGGTCGAGGGGGTCAAGGCGCTCGGCCTGGAAACCTGCGCCACGCTCGGCATGTTGAACGCCAAGCAGGCCGAGCAGCTGAAAAGCGCCGGCCTCGACTATTACAATCACAATATCGACACCTCGCCGGAACATTACGGCGACATCATCACCACGCGGACCTTCGAAGATCGCCTGAATACCATCGACCATGTGCGCGACGCCGGCCTCAAGGTCTGTTGCGGCGGCATCGTCGGCATGGGCGAGAAAAGCGACGACCGGGCGAAGATGCTGCAAACGCTCGCCAATATGAACAAACATCCGGAAAGCGTGCCGATCAATCTGTTGATCAAAGCCCCCGGCACGCCTTTGGAACATGTCGACGACGTCGATCCTTTCGATTTCATCCGAACCATTGCCGTCGCCCGCGTCCTGATGCCCGAATCGCATGTGCGGCTCTCGGCCGGTCGCCAGGGAATGAGCGACGAGACGCAGGCGCTCTGCTTCCTGGCCGGCGCCAATTCCGTCTTCTGCGGCGAACGCCTGCTGACCACCGACAACCCGTCGCCCGACACCGATCGCTCCTTGTTCGGGCGCTTAGGCCTCAAACCCGAAGGGGCGTAAAATCGGCTTCCGTTCGCTCGATTTCAGTGGGAAGGAGTCCTTGGTGCAAGATCGTTCTTTGCAAGCCGTCGTCGTTCCGGTCACCAGTCTCGCGCAAAACTGTTCCATCATTTGGTGCCAGGAGACTGGCAAAGGCGCGGTGATCGACCCCGGGGGCGACGTCGATCGCCTTATCCAAACGATCAACACGCGCCAAATCGCCATCGAGAAGATCCTGATCACCCACGGACATTTCGACCATGCCGGTGGCGCCGCGGAACTGGCCGAACGCCTTGGCGTTGCCATCGAGGGTCCTGGCCAGGACGACAGCTTCCTGCTTGAAGAAATCGCGGATCGCGGCGCGCAGTTCGGCATTTCGGATTGCCGGCCGTTTACACCGCAACGCTGGTTGCAGGACAATGACGTGGTCACCCTCGGCAATCAGCGCCTGGACGTCAGGCATTGTCCGGGCCACACGCCCGGACATGTGGTGTTTGTCCATGCCGCCGGTAACCTCGCCT
>DATNIV010000494.1:0-17732 GCA_035604255.1 Telmatospirillum sp.
ATGGAGATGCGCCTTGGCGAGGCATCCGGCGCGGCTCTGGCGGTCGGTTTGGCCCGGGCGGCCGTGGCTTGCCACAACGGCATGGCGACATTCGGCCAGGCCGGCGTCAGCGACAAGGGCTGAGGCGCCTTCAATCTTATCGTCATTGCCGGGCTTGACCCGGCAATCCATCTGTCGTCAGGGCATCCTCGTCTTGCGGAAGAGACGTCAAGCCCGTGGGTGACGATGTTTGGTTATCTATTTCGCCTGTTCGAGGGCATGTTTGCGGGCTTCGCTGGCGCGGGCTCGCTTGGCGCGGCGGCGTTCGCCCATATGTTCGAAGGCGAGATAGATCACCGGGGTCGTGAAGAGAGTCAGAACCTGACTGACCGCCAATCCACCGACCATGGCGATGCCCAAGGGTTGGCGCAACTCGGACCCGGTTCCTGTTCCCAACATCAGCGGCAAACCGCCCAGCATGGCGGCGGCAGTGGTCATCATGATCGGCCGGAAGCGCAGCAAGCAGGCTTGGCGGATGGCATTCTCGGGCGAAAGGCCATCCTCGCGCTGAGCGGCGATGGCGAAGTCGACCATCATGATGCCGTTCTTCTTGACGATGCCGATCAAGAGCAAGATGCCGATGAGGGCGATCACCGTTAGTTCCTTGTGGAACAGCATCAGGAAGAGCAGCGCGCCGGCGCCAGCCGAGGGAAGCGTCGAGATGATGGTCAGAGGGTGAATGAAGCTCTCGTAGAGAATGCCCAAAATGATATAGACCGTCACCAATGCGGCGAGGACCAGCAAGGGCTGGGACGCCAGCGAGGCCTGGAAGGCTTGAGCGGTTCCCTGGAAACTCGCCACCAAAGTAATCGGCTTGGACATCTCTGTTTCGGCGCGTCTTATGGCGTCGACGGCATCGCCGAGCGCGATGCCCGGCCTTAAGTTGAAGGATAAGGTGACCGCCGGGAATTGCCCCTGATGGCTGACCGAGAGAGGCGCGATGGCCGTCGAGTCGTAATGCACAAAGGTCGAGAGCGGGACTTGCTGGCCACTTGCCGACTTGATGTAGATCTTGTCGAGCGTTTCCGGATGCCCCTGCAATTCGGGCAGGATTTCCATGACCACGTGATAGCTGTTGAGCTGGGTGAAATATTGCGTCACCTGCCGTTGGCCGAAGGCGTCGTAGAGGGTGTCGTCGATCAACTGCGGTTGGATGCCGAAACGGGCGGCTTGATCGCGGTCGATGACGAGATTGATGCTGGCGCCGTTGGTTTGCTGGTCGGTGGCGACGTCCTGGACTTCAGGCAGCGTTTTCATCTTCGCGAGCATCCTCGGCGCCCATTCGTTGAGCTCTTGAAAATTGGCATCCTGAAGGGTGTATTGATACTGGGTGCGGCTCAAGCGGCCACCGACATTGACGTCCTGCGGGACCTGCAAATAGAACACGACACCGGGCACCGCCGCCGCTTTCTTGCGCAAATGGGCAATCACCTCGTCGGCCGAGGATTTGCGTTGGCTCAACGGTTTGAGGCCGATGAAGAAGCGACCATTGTTCAGCGGGTTGGAACTCGATCCGCCGATGCCGCCGGCCCAACTGTCGATGTCCGGATCTTCCGACAGGATCTTGGCCAGGCCCAGTTGCCGTCTTTCCATCTCGGCAAAGGAGATGTCTTGCGACGCTTCCGAGACGGCGAACAGGACGCCGGTATCTTGTTGCGGGAAGAACCCTTTGGGAATGGCGATGAAGAGCCAGACGGTGGCGCCAATGGTGGCGAAAAAGACCGCCAAGGTCAGCCGGTGGTGGGCCAGCACCCATTCGAGACCGCGCCGATAGCTTTCCAGCAAGGCGTCGAATCCGCGCTCGAAAATCATGTAAAGACGGCCGTGTTTGGTCAGATGATCATCTTTGAGCAAGCGTGAGCACATCATTGGCGTCAGGGTCAGCGACACGAACAGCGACACCACGATGGTCATCGAGACGGTGACGGCGAATTCCCGCATCAGGCGTCCGACGACGCCGCCCATCAACAGAATGGGGGTAAAGACGGCGATCAAGGACACGCTGATCGAGATGATGGTGAAGCCGACTTCCCTGGCCCCTTCGATGGCCGCCTGCATCGGTCGCAAGCCGTCCTCCAGCCGCCGGTGGATATTTTCCAGCATGACGATGGCATCGTCGACGACGAAGCCGACGGCGATGGTCAACGCCATCAGCGATAGATTGTCGAGGCTGTATTTTGCCAGATACATCATGCCGGTGGTGCCCATCAGGGCCAGCGGCACGGTGATTCCCGGAATGATGGTCGCCCATAAATTCCGGAGGAACAGGAAGATGACTAGAACCACCAGGCCGATGGTCAGAACCAGCGTGAATTCGACATCGTCCACCGAGGCGCGGATGGTGTTGGTGCGGTCGATCAGAACTTGCAGCTTGATGGAGGGCGGCATCGAGGCTTGCAGCAACGGCAACGCCGCCTTGACCCGATCGACGGTCTCGATGACGTTGGCTCCCGCCTCCTTGTAGACCGGCAGGAAAACACAAGGAACACCATTCTGCCAGGCTTTCGACATGACATTCTCGGGGCCGTCGACGGCCCGGCCGATGTCGCGGATACGAACCGGCGCCCCGTTCTTATAGGCCAGCACAACGTCGTTCCAGGGGGCTGCCGTGATGATCTGGTCATTGGCGTAGATGGTGAAATTGCGATTGGGGCCGTCGAGGCTTCCCTTGGGCGAATCGGCGGTCACGCTGGCGATGATTCCGCGCAGTTCTTCGAGGCTGACGCCCATGGCGGCGGTTTTCGCCGGATCGATCTGCACGCGGATGGACGGTTTCTGCTCGCCGCCGATGGAAACCTGGCCGACGCCGGAGATGCGGCTGATCTGCTGGGCGACCACGGTATCGGCATAGTTGTCGACCTCGGTCATCGGCAGGGTTTCGGAACTGGCGGAGAGAATGAGAATGGGCTGATCCGCCGGGTTGACCTTGCGATAGGTCGGTGGCGACGACATCGTTTTCGGCAACTGCCCGCTGGCGGCGTTGATCGCTGCCTGCACGTCCTGGGCGGCGGCGTCGATGCTGCGGTCGAGGTCGAACTGAAGCGTGATCGACGTGGTGCCCAACAGGCTGATCGAGGTCAATTGGGAAACGCCGGAGATTTGGGAGAACTGTCGCTCCAGCGGTGTCGTCACCGCCGAGGCCATGGTTTGCGGATCGGCGCCGGGCAGGCTGGCGTTCACCACGATGGTGGGAAATTCGACTTGCGGCAGTTTGGCCACGGGCAACAGCGGGAAGGCGACCAGACCGCCAAGCAGCACGGCCGCCATCAGAAGCGTCGTGGCGATCGGCCGATGGATGAAGGGGGTCGAAATGCTCATCGGCCTACTCCACCTTGTTCGATGGCGCGGTGGTGTCCGCCGTCATCTTCATATCGACGCGGGTTCCCTGCTCCAGCCGGTATTGTCCCTCGGTCACCACGGCTTCGCCTTCGGCGATGCCGCCTTGAACCACCACCATGCCTTCGCTGATTTCGCCGAGCTCGAGTTGCCGGATGTCGACCGTCGAGTCGGGCTTGACCACGAAGGCGAAGGCGCCTCGTGGACCGCGCTTCACCGCGTTGACGGGAATGGTCAAAACCTGCGTCAGAGTGGCGATCTGCAGTCTGGCATTGACGAATTGTCCCGGCCACAAGCTGCCCTTCTTATTGGGCAATGTCGCTTTGAGACGTACCATGCCGGTCGTCTGATCGACCTGGCTGTCGATCACCTCGAGTTTGCCCTCGTCCAACAGCTGTTTCCCATCGCGGCTGAGCGCGGCCACCTTGAGAGGGGTGGCGGCCATCGCTTGCAGGATGCGTGTCACATTGTCTTCGGGCAAAGAGAACAGCACCGAAATCGGACGGGTCTGCGTGATGGCCACAATGCCGGCGGCATCGCTGGCATGGACGATATTTCCGGCGTCGACCAACCGGATGCCGGCGCGGCCGTCGATCGGCGATTTGATGGCGGTATAACCCAGCAGAACGCGGGCGTTTTCGATTGAGGCCTCGTCGCCCTGGACGACGGCTTCCAATTGATTGACCAAGGCGTGGGTGGTGTCGAGTTGTTGCCGGGCCACATAGTTCTTTTCGACCAAGCCGGTGTATCGCGCCAGATCCGTGCGGGCATTGGCCAATTGCGCCTGATCCTGGGCCTTTTTGGCCAGCGCCAAATCGAGGGTGGCTTGGTAGGTTCGGGGATCTATTTGCGCCAGAAGGTCGCCGGCGTGAATCTCTTGGCCTTCCTTGAAGGCGATCTGGCGCAACTGACCATCGACCTGCGCTTTGATGGTGACCGCGTTGAAGGCTTGCACATTGGCGAGCCCCTGCAGATAGACTGGAACATTCTGACGGGAAGATCGCACCGCGGTGACCGGAACGACCGGGCCGGCAGCGGGCGCCGATCCGGCCTGGGGTCCGCTTGATCCGGTATGGAGCAAAGCCCAGAGACCACCGACGGCAACCGCCGCGACCATGATCGATGTCAGATATCTCTTGCGCATGACGATCTTTCTTCGAGAAATAATTTGGTCCGATGCCATACCATGGGCATATGGCGCATATAGGTTCTATGGTACGTGTGTTGCGAGCAAAGCTGACGCGGTTCCCTGCTTTATCTCTTTTTTTTCTATCGCGTAAGGCATGGCTAGATTGATCGTATTATTCCTGTTTGCCAACCCTCAGCGGATGACCGGGAAGGGTGCGGAGTCCGCTGGATGAGTGGTGACCAAGGCTGGGATGGCCGAGAAACCCTCGACGACATGTTGATGCGACAGGTCGCCGATGGCGATGGGGCTGCTTTCGAGGTTCTGGCGCGCCGGCACCTCCGGCGCGCTCTTGCGGTCGCTCAAGGCGTGGTTGGCAATCCGAACGATGCGGATGAGATCGCCCAGGAGGCGTTCATGAGAGTTTGGCAATATGCGGATCGCTGGACCCCTGGGCGGGCTCGTTTTTCCACGTGGTTGCACAAGATCGTCGTCAATCTCAGCCTTGACCGGCGACGCAAACCACAATGGGTGGCGATCGAGGCCGCCGGGGAACTCGTCGACGATGGCGCCCGTCCGGCGAGCGATGTGATCGCGCGTAAGGAGCATCAGTTGGCGGTTGCCCGCGCTTTGGAGGACATTCCGGCCCGCCAGCGAGCCGCCATTACATTATTTTATTTTGAAGGATTGTCCGGCAAGGACGCCGCGGAAGGGATGGGGATTTCCGTTGCGGCTTTCGAACAATTGTTGTTGCGGGCGCGGCGGGCCGTAAAAGCCGAACTGGCCGCCGTCGGTTTTCTCGCCGATGAGGTGTTGTCATGACCGAACGGGAGTTCCAGCGTCTGATGGTGATTTATGGCGCGGAAATCGGCCGCTGGCCGGTCGCTCGGCAAGCGGACGCTGAAAAATGGCTGGCCGAGAACCCCAAGGCGCGGACGGCGCTTGGCCGGATGGCGGAGATGGATCGCTTGTTGTTGGGCGCCGCGCCTTTGATCTCTTCTGCGCGGATCGATGGCGTCTTCGATACGCTGTCGCGCGAGACGGCTCTGATCTCTCAACCTCGTTCGCGCTTCCCGGTTGCCCGGTTCGTTTGGCCCCAATGGAATTTGGCGCTCAAGGGGGGGAACTGGGCGCCAAAGGGGGCGATCTATCTCGGTCTGTTTTTTCTGGGCTGTGCCGCCAATGTCGCGGTTCGTCTTATGGCGGCGGTTTCTCCGCTCGATCTATGGTTTTTCGGTAATCTGTCTTTGCCTCTGGGAGGATAAGAAGAATGCGCGCACCGCCGCGTCGGCGGAACTCGGCCGGGACGATCCTGCTGGCCTTGTCCATCGGTTTGAACCTTTTCCTGATCGGTTGGGAGGTCACCCAGCATCTCGGGGCGCCCGTTGTTTCCAAGTTTCATCCGTCGCCCGAAACGATCGCCGAAGACATCGCCGCCACGTTGCCGGCTATCGATGCCGAGATCTTGCGACAGGCCTTTGTGGAAAAACACCCCGCTTTGCAGGAAACGCGGCAGCGATATTTGGCGCAGTTCGAACATCTGCGCATGGTGATTTCGAACGAGCCGTTTGACCGGGCCGCCTATGAAGAGGCGGTGGCGCAATTGCGCGACACTAGGCAAACGGAACGGCTGCTTTTTGGTGATACCATGCGCGACGTCATTCCACGTCTGTCGCCCCAAGGACGGCAGGCATTTGTCGCAATACATATGGGGGGGCGGTCGTGATCGGAACGGGCAACTGTTTTTTCAATGATTTCAACGTCGGTTAGAGCTCAGCCCCATGTTTTTGAAAATGTTTCGCGCCGGTTGGCCGATGGTGACCGTTGTTTCCCTGCTGTCAGCCTGCAGCATCGGCCCCGACTACAAGCGGCCGGAGACGGCTGAACCTGCTCATTGGAATGCCGCGCCGGAGACCGCCGCCGCATGGCCGTCCTTGACGTGGTGGCAAGAATTCCGAAGCCCCACTCTCGATTCGTTGATGGGCCAAGCGAGCAAGGCCAATTTCGATATCGGAGCGGCCATGGCGCGCGTGCGCCAAGCGGATGCCCAGGCAAAGATCGCCGGCGCCAATCTGTTGCCGACGGTTCAGGCCTCGGGTGGCGAGACGCGGAATCGCAACAATACGACGACGCCGAAGTCGGGCGGACATCCAAGAGGCACGGAGACGCTGAATGGTATGTTAACGGCAAGTTATGAGTTGGATTTCTGGGGCAAATACGCCGACGCGGCGGACGCCGCGGCGGCCACGGCACTGGCGAGCCACTATGACCAGCAGACGACGGCGCTGACGGTCGAGGCCAGTGTCGCCAGCACTTATTTCACGGTGTCGGCCGCTGCCGATCGGTTGTCGGTCGCGCGCGCCAATCTCGACAGTGCCTTGCATATTCTGGATGCGGTGCAGGCCAGAGCTTCGGCGGGAACCGCCTCCGCGCTCGATATTGCGCAGCAGGAAGGTGTCGTTGCCGCGCAACGGGCCGCCTTGCCGCCGCTCTCTCAGCAATTACGTCAAAATATGAATGCATTGGCCATTCTGGTTGGCCGCTTGCCGGAAGACTTGTCCATCGCCGATGACGGCTTGGTGAAAATCAACCTCCCCGTCGTCGTCGCCGGTCTGCCGTCCGGTCTGTTGACGCGACGTCCCGACGTGCAATATGCCGAAGCGCAATTGGTGGCGGCCAACGCCAATCTCAAGGCGGCGGAAGCCTCGCTGTTTCCCGATATCAAGCTCACCGTGCAGGGGGGCTTGCAAAGCTCGGCCTTGGCGACGGCACTGGATCCGCCCAGCGTTCTTTATTCGCTCGCCGCTTCGGCGACGCAGCCGATTTTTGCCGGCGGAGCTCTGGAGGGGGGGATCGAATACCAGGAAGCCCGTTACGACGAGTTGGTGCAAAGTTATCGAAAAGCCGTGATCTCCGCCTTCGGCGACGTGGAAAATGCCCTGGTTGCCGTTGAGATGAACAGCCAGCAGGAAGAGGCGCAGCGGATCGCCGTAGAGACGGCGCAGCGCGCTTACGATATCGCCCAGGCTCAAATGACGGGCGGCACCATCGACATCGTGACGCTGCTCAATACCCAGCGAACGTTGTTCCAGGCGCAGGATCTCCTGGTTCAGGTCAAATTGGCCCATGCGCAGGCGGTGGTGGGGTTGTTCCGCGCTTTGGGCGGTGGGTGGCAAGCGGCTGGCTAACGCTCGTCATGCCAGGCGACTGCCATGACCATGCCGACGATCAATAAGCTGAAGGCGGTGGCGGCGATCAGGAGGAACCACAGGGACGAGAGGAAGGACGCGTGCAAGTCCTCGTGGATGACCCGGCCATGTTCGATGCAGAGGCGAATCAGCTCGCCAATTGTTGCACTGGCCTCGTCGAATGCGGGGCGGTTGTCGTCGAACGCCTTCGTGGCCTTGGCGACCTCTTGATTTTCCAGGAAGGTGAAGACCGTTTGGGACTGCCGTGCGTAGGCGTACCAATTGGTCAGGAATTTCATAAAGAGACGTTTTTGTTCGTCGGAACTGTCAAGGGACTCATAGTGACGGATATTCTTGGTCAACTGTTCCGACAGTTGCCGGCGTTCCGCGTCCAGCGCCAAGCGGTCTCTTGTTTTCGGATGGACCAGATGACTGGCTTCGAGAGCGCGGAAAGCGGCCAGGTTGCTCGATAACTGCCCAAGAACGGCGGTGGTGGCGAATCCGCCATCCAAGGCATCTCGTGATTCATCGTCGATTCGGCCCAACTGGGTGGCGGCGAAAAGGCCATTGACCCAGACCAGCACGAACATCACGGCGAAACACACGGATACCCGTCGGACAAATCGAGACGGCTGTTTCGGCGCATCCGTCATGGGGGGGCGTTCTCCGGGGCGCGACAGCGATGCTGCGGATCGATGAAGTCGGCAATGGCGTCACTGGCGCCGAAGGAAAAGAGATTATCATGTCCGGCGCCAGGGAAAAATACGCCGGTTTTCGGTTCGTTGGCGGCCGCCAGGAGATCACGCCCCATGGAAACCGGAACAATCTCGTCGGTTTCTCCATGCACGATGAGCAAGGGGGCGTGGACAGCGTTGATGCGATTGATCGATGGGAAGCGGTCGCGACTGAGGAGGCCGACAGGCAGGAACCAGTAAATTCCACTGGCGACGTCGGTGATCGAGGTATAAGGCGCCAACAGAACCAATCGGGCGGGGGGAAATTCTACGGCCATTTTGACGGCGACGCCCGTGCCCAAGGACTCTCCCATGAAGATGGCGTCCGACCAATTGAGGCCCTCTTTGGAGAGGAAACGCAACGAGGATCGCGAATCCTCGTATAGGCCGTCTTCGGTGGGCGTTCCCGGGTTTCCGCCGTAACCGCGATATTCGACGAGGAAGGCGCCGTAGCCGGCGTGCAAGAGAGGCTCCAGCTTGAACGCGCGACTCTTCACATTGCCTTCGTTGCCGTGGAAATAGACGATGGTCGGGCAGTTCGGATAAGCACTCTTGTACCAGGCCGAGAGCGTCAATCCGTCCTGGGTTTGCACATGCACGACCCGCATGCCGGAGAAGCCGATCTGCCTGGGATTGCCGATGTCGCCATAGACGTCGTTTTCGAAGAGAAGATGCCGTTGGCCGACGTACAACGCCAGTCCGAAGGCGATGAGAACGGCCACAAACAGACCCAAGACCGTCCCGGAAAACAATCGCAGAACAATCCAGCGGTGATGACGCCGATGACCGGTTTTTGCCCGCATGTCTCATTCCCCCGCCGTCGGTGCGTCATCGGACGCGATATCCGCGGAGTCCCCGTGCAACCAGAGCCCTTTCATCAGAAAGAACACGCCTCCGATTACGCTTAAGCCCGCATAGCCCAATAAAAAGGCAACGCGATACCACCAGCCGCCAAGGTCCGGTCCATTGGTGGTCATGACCGAGATCAGGAAGGGCAGGCCATCGGTTTTGTGCAAGGCAGCGATTTCCGGTTTGTCCTCGAAGGGGTCCGGCAAAACGCCCCATTTCGGTAAGGCGCCGCCGGCTGTTTCGCGGAACAAACGATGCGACGCGAAGTTTTCGCCGATCGCGTCGCCCCCGTCCCGGTGTGTGGCAAGGAGTCGTCCATTGTCGAGAAACAGGCGAACATCCTTGCCGAGGTAAAGTGTGGGGTCGATCAGAGTCCGCAGGACCGAATCCGGCGTCATCGCCGTTACCAAGACACCGCCAAAGGCGCCGTTCGGATCTTTTAGCCCTTGGGTTATCAAGATTCGCATGATCGGCGTGCGTTCGATCGCCGGTCCCAACAGATAAGATGCCGTGACATGGCTCCCTTTGCCCCCGTTGATGAAGTAGGCGAGGAAGTCCCGTCCGCGCGCGGTGACGCGTTGGCGTTTCAGGTTGGCGTCCGTGCTCGCCAGCAAGTCGCCCGAAGCGTTGAACAGGGCGATAAAAGCAATTTGCTGGTGCGCCGCAAGAGCATTGTTGAAAGAGGCCAGGGTCGCTTCAGGGGGGCTTTGGCGGGGCAGCATGGCTTCGGCGGCGGGAACATCGTGGATCGACATCTCTTCTTCGATCGCATGGACGCTTTCACCGAGCATGTCGGCGATTTCAAAAGCCGCGTGATGAACTTCCAGCGCCCAGGCGTCCACACCGTCGTTATGTATTTTCCACTGCGAAGCGCCTTCCCAGCCGGCGACGATCGCGGCAACGGCCAGCAGACAGGCCGTCATAAAGGGCATCGCTCGTCGGAAAGGACCGCCGTTTCGGGGCGTCGGAGACATCGGGCGCTCGTTTGGAGCCATGACGCTTATCTTACCAAGGGGTGCGTTTGCCAAAGGGGTGCGTTAGATCGTATCGCCGATCGTGGGACGATAGAACGTTCTTTGCTCTTTCCTTTAACGGCAAGCGACCTTTCCCTCTGTCCATTGATTGGATTGCCCCAGGCTGTCGCGCAGAGAAACGCGGCACGCCTCGTTGGACGCCGTTTCTCCAGACTGTTTCGCCACGGCGTCGCCCTTCGCCGTGGCGAGGGGGGCGCCGCCGTGTGGGCGCCATTGATCCAGTTGCTGTTCGGCTTGGTCGCGTTCGGCGGCGGAGAGCTTGCCGGCGACGTCATCGCGAGCCTTCGCCGCCGCGGTTTTCGCCGCAACGTCGTCCAGGCCCCTGGCGGCAAGACTCAACCAAAGATAAGCGCGCTTCCTGTCTTCGAGGTCGGACTCATCCGATGCGGACATCAAGCCCAAATTGAAGGCCGCTTGCGCGTCGCCCTGATCCGCCGCTTGCGCATACCAGGATGCGGCCGCATCGAGATCCTTCGAAACACCGGCCCCCGCTCCATACATCGCGCCAAGCACACGTTCCGCTTCGGCATCGCCTTGCTCGGCGGCCAGCCGGAAATAGTGAGCGGCTTCCGTCAGATCTTGCGGACCGCCCTCGCCACTGCTCAACATGTCGGCAAGACTTTTTTGCGCCGCGAGATCGCCTTGGTCGGCGGCTTTGCGATACCAAAGGGCCGCTTCCGCCATATCGAGAGGGACGCCGCGACCGGAATGATACAAAACGCCCAAATTGAATTGGGCGGAAGGGTTTCCCAACTCCGCCGCTTTGCGATACCAGATCGCCGCGGTGGTTTCATCGACCGTTACGCCACGTCCGGTCTGGTAGGCCAGGGCGAGGTTGAATGCGGCTTCGTCGTCGCCTTTCGCGGCGGCCTTGTTCCACCAGATCACTGCCTGGGCGAGGTCGGTCGCCGTACCGCGGCCGGTGCTGTAGAGGACGCCGAGATTGTTGGCGGCCACGAGGTCACCCGCCTTCGCCGCCTCCAGAAATTCACGGAAGGCCGTCTGGTAGTCCCCCTCCATATAGGCGGCGAGTCCTGATTCGAATCCGGCCCAGACGACCGGAATCGCGATGAGACCGAGGAGCACCGCCAGAGCAAGTCTGCGCCGGGCCACAGGCAGTGCCGCCATGATGTCAGGGCTTCAATTCGATGTGATGGTCAACTTGAGCGGCATGCACGCGCATCACGCCTGGATTGTGCGGCGAGCCGACGGCGAGAGTGGCGCCAAAGGTGATATGTTTGCGGGCGACCGGTCGTGCCGGTTTGCCTGAGGGGACGGCGAGGGCTTTTTTCGATGCCGTCGGTGTGCCTGGACCAACGCTCGGCGATGTCGCCGCCTTCTTGACGACCGGCGGCGTGGGGCGTGCAACGTCCTTGTGGACGACGGCAACTTTTTTATTGGGTGTCGCCGTCTTCGCCGCTGTCTCGGTGGCGCTTCCGACGATCGCGCCCAGCGCGAAAAGTACCGCGACAGCCAAGGCGAGCACTGATTTGCCGTTTGGTCCCATGGTGCCCTTAAATCCACATTTTTTAGAGACGTTAGTATAACCGCATTTGAGTCTGATTGCGCCTAATATTGAAGGGACTAGAAATCCTGATGATAGTTCACCAGTAGTCCCACGCTATCGCTTGCCGCGTTCTGCGTTCCGCCCGGCACGAGGCTGTGATCGTGTTTCAAGGCGATCGCCGTCGAGAGGCCGCATTCGAACGCATAGCCGAGTGCCGTGGTCACCATGCTTTCAAAGCTGCTGCGACCATCGAGGCCCGTCCCGTTTTGCGGTTCGATCAGCCTGCGTTGTGCTCTGACACCCGACAGCGACCAGCCGGACCACGTCAATTCGAGGCCGGCGGTCACATAGTCGGCGCGCTGGCTGGCGGGGACGAGCGCGCCATTGCTGAGGGGAGATCCGTCGTTATGAAGTATCCGACCGACTTCAACCAGTGGCCGCAAGGCGATACCTTCGCCCAGATCACTGCTGTGGCGGACCGCGATCACCAGATCGGTCTGGTCTTTTGTGGAGCCTAAGCCATGGCGAAGGCGCGCCCAGGCCAAATGATAGGTTGTGGATGGTAAGCCAAGGTCCCCGTCAAGGGTCAACAAGGGCGATTGCGGGGTGCCGGTGTTGGCGGTTCCGCCGTCACTTTGATGCAGGCGTCCGGTTCGCGCGGTGTCGATGCTGCCGTAATTGGGTTGGGTGAACGCGGCGGCGTTCAGCCAGGTTGTGTCTCGTGAAAAACCGGCGACACCGAAGCTGTGATAGCCGACCGTTGGCGCGCCAAAGCGCAAGGCGCCGCCAAACGCCAGCATCTCGCGCAATTGGTAGTCGGTGGCGTAATCGCCGCCAAAAATTCCCGGCGCGACAGTGGCGGCCAGACTGACGGGAAGATCGAGCTTGCCGCCATACCCCAGAACGCCATCGAGTTCCGCCTTGCCATAAAGTTGTTCGAGATAAAGGCCCTCATCCGAAAAGACGTGCTGTGCGTGCGGCATGCGTAACGCCGTTCGCAAAGGCTCGAACGTCAGTTCGGATTGCAACGAGAATTCGGGAGAAAAGAACAGGCCGCTCTTCACATGGGCGAGGGCGGCCAAGCTGTCGACTTTGCGGATGGCGGCTTGAGAGGCGACGGTACGCGTGGACAGGATGGCCGTGTCGGCCGAATTGAGCAGCAAGGGAAAATCGTCGTCTGCCGTCCGACCAACGGTCGGCGACAGCAGGGGGACTGCGAACGCGCACGAGACCAAGATGGATTTCGCGGAAAAGACCCTGCTATTTTCCACCATATCTCAATCGTTCCAATCCAATGTCCTTAAGAGGTGATAACGAGTGTGGCGGACGCTGGCAAGTCAGGATCGAAGGGGAGATGATGCCCCGCTTCTTTTATGCTAGCTTGGCCACTCTTGGGACCTTTAGCTGGGGTATCGCTCGTGGGAACTCATGAGATTCTGGACCGCCGCGTTTATGCGACTGGCGAGGTCATCTTCAAAGAGGGAGAAATTGGCCGTCACTGCGCCTATTTGGTGGAACGAGGCAAGATTGAAATCAGCAAGACGGCGGCGGATGGGTCCGTCAAGGTGTTGGGCCACATCGTAAACGGTGGCATTTTTGGCGAAATGGCTTTGATCGACAATAAGCCGCGCATGGCGATGGCGCGCGCGGTCGAACCCACGTCGGTGATCATCGTCACCGAAGCGTCCTTCGAACAGAAGTTGCACAAGGCCGATCCTTTCATTCGTGCTCTTCTGAACATTTTTGTGCGAAACATCCGGGAAACCACCGACAAGCTGATCAATTTGCAAAATTGACGCTGGAATGGTGATTCCCCCGCTCTCTTTCGGGCGCGGTCTTCGATTGTTCGACGTTGCCGTCGGCCCGCCGCCTGAAACCGTCCTTTTGACGAATCCCGAACGGGGATTGTTCCTCCCGCCGATTCCCGCTATACGCCTGTCTGGGAAAACTGCGCTATCGAGGTGTCAATGCGACGTTTGATCGAAGGTTTTCGGCTGTTTCACCAAACCTATTATCAACAGCACCGCGATATGTTCGACCAGTTGGCGCAAGGCCAATCGCCCAAAGCGATGGTGATCTCCTGCTGCGATTCGCGGGTTGATCCCGCCCTTATCTTCAATGCGTCTCCGGGCGATATCTTCACGCTCCGCAATGTCGCCAATCTGGTGCCACCTTTTTCGCCGGACGGAAATTATCATGGGACCAGCGCAGCGATCGAGTTTGCCGTCGGTTCCCTGAACGTTGAGCACATCATCATTCTTGGACATGCGCGTTGCGGCGGTATAACGGCTCTTCTCGGCGCTCACGAGGGCGAGTTTATTGGCCCTTGGATGCGCATGGCCGAACCGGCGCGCGACATCGCCTTGGCCCAGGTCGGCGACGGTGACCATGAGTTGCTGCATCGTGTCTGCGAACTGGAAACCATTAAGCTTTCGCTGGCCAATCTCGCCGCATTTCCCTGTGTCCAAAGGCGCGTCGCGGACGGAACGCTTGCCTTGCATGGATGGTATTTCGATATCGAGAAGGGCGAGCTTCTCGCGATGGAAAATGTCGATGGCGTTTTCGAGCGGGTGGTCTAAGGACTCACCAGTCGGAGGTTTTTGTCGAACACATGCAGGGCTTCCTCCAATGTGTCGGCATGGGTCAGTGTGCGAGGTCCGCAGGCCACCTCCCAATCGTCGGGGCGTTCCCTATCGCCGATCTTGGAAATGGTGAAAAGCGGTCGATCGAGGGTATGGCGGAACACAGCGAAGACGGCACGACCACCTCGTTGGTCGATGGCGTAGTCCCGCCACTCACCGTCGGCAACGCGGCGGCTGTAAAGAGCGAGAAGCTGACAAAGTTCGGTTCGGTTGAAGCGAACCGTCCCGCCTCCTGGGCGGATTCGCGCTTGCATCCGGAAGATTTGTCCCATCGCGCCCCCAACGCCGCCATGTGAACAGTATATTTCAACATAGGGCGATCGACGTCCAGTCATTCCATGGGCGTCATGCCGAACGGGCGGTTTGAGCGTCGCTAGTACTGCGGAACGTAAGAGGCAACCGGGATGCGATCGACCCGGATTCCGTAAAACTGCGTGGCGTCGCTGGCCAGGGGTTGCGTATAGCAAGACACCTTGGCGATGCTTTTGTAGCAATAGGTGGTGCGAATATAGACCGGAGTGGCTTCCGGGGGTTCAAGGCAGTAGTGATCCCCTTTCGTGGCGCGAATGGTCGAACAATCCATGCCGGTGAGCATCGAGATCACATGGTCTTCAACGGTCTTTTGCGTATTGATGACGCTGATTCCGTCAAGCAGGAAATAGCTTGTCGAGGGCGACGTGATCGGTTGGGCGAACTGTGGCACGCCATGCCATGTTTCGCAGCCGGAAAGAGCGGCGGTCAGCGCAAGACAGATCAACACTCGTCGCATGGTCACTCACCGAAGGGTCAACATCAAACGTCGATTTATAACGCACGTCCGGTTAAGAGAGAGTCAACGCCAGAGCAATCAGGTCATGCGGATTGCTCTCGACTCAACGCCGTATTTGCCTTGACCGCGAGCCGGCGCTATGTTGGCCGCCGTCCCGTCGTAAGGAGAATTTGAACGGTGAGCGCCAGCGATCAGGATAGCGCGAGTGACCTTCTCATCCAGGAGGTCGATGAGGATCTTCGCCGCGACCAGTACCGCCTGCTGTGGAAACGATACGGCACCCATATTATTGTCGCCGTCGTCGCCGTCGTTTTCGTTGTTGCCGGCTACCAGGGTTGGCAGGAATGGCAAGGACGCCAGCGCCAGAAGGATGCCGCTCAATTCCAGGCGGCGCAGAATTTGTTGGCGCAGGGCAAGACCGCCGAGAGTATGGAGGCGCTGGCCAAGCTGGCGGCTGACGGACGTCCGGGATTTGCCATGGCGGCCAGTATGCGCCGGGCCGATGTTCTGATCGGGCAGGGCGATGTCGGCGCCGCGGCGGCGCTCTACGATCAAATCGCCAATTCTTCGGCCCCGGCTCTCTATCGGGACCTCGCCTTATTGAAATTGGCGTTTCTGACGCTCGATTCCGACGATCCGGCCAAACTGGAGAGCAGGATCGCGCCGCTCAGCGCCCTTTCCAATCCGTGGCATTTTTCCGCCACCGAAATATTGGCGTTGCTTGCCCAGAAGAGGGGGGACGCTCAGCGCGCCGCCCAGCTTTACAAGCAGCTTGCCGACGATCTTCAGGCACCGTCGGGCATTCGGGCCCGGGCTGCCGAAATGCTTGCTATTTTACCGCCCGCCGCCGACAAGGCCAAGGGCTGATGGGGATCCTCAAGATGCGTCGTTTCGCCGTTATCCTCGCTTCCTGCGGGTTTCTTGCCGCTTGTTCCGGTGACAGCTGGCTGGGAGATACGCCCGCTCCGCCGTTACCGGGCAAAAGAATCAGCATTCTCGAACAGTCCAAGACGCTCCAAGCCGATGCCGGCAATAAAACACCGATCGTTTTACCGCCGCCCGAAAAAGTCGCGGATTGGCCGCAGGCCGGCGGTTATCCGCCGCATGCCATGCATCATCTGGCGGCGGGCGCCAATTTGCGTCGTGTCTGGGATGTCAGTATTGGCGCTGGCGCCGACAAACGGCGGGCGTTCCTCACGCAGCCGGTTGTCGCCGCGGGCAAGGTCTTCGCGATGGATGCCGAATCGGTTGTGTCGGCGTTCGACCTCAAGGACGGCAGGCGTCTGTGGAAAGTCGATGTCGCGCCCGAGGATAGCGGTGACGGCAGTTACGGAGGCGGACTCGCTTTCGAAGACGGTAAGCTTTTCATCACCAGTCAGTTCGCCGAAGTCCTGACGCTCAATGCCGCGGACGGCAAGATCTTGTGGCGCAAGACGCTTCCCTCGCCGGTGCGGGGCGCGCCAACCGTGCGGGCCGGACGTATCTTGATGGTGACGGTGGACAATGAGACCCTGGCCTTGTCGGCGGAGGACGGTCACGAGCTGTGGCACCACAACGGCATCAGCGAAATGGCGTCGATGCTGGGTGGGACCAGTCCGGCGGTAGACGGAAATACGGTTGTGACCCCCTATAGCTCGGGGGAATTGTTCGCTTTGCGCATCGAAAACGGAACGGTGCAATGGAGCGAGGTGATCTCGAGCCTCAAGCGAACCGATCAGGTTGCCACATTGACCGATATTCGTGGTCTGCCGGTTATCGATCGTGGACGCGTTTTCGCCGCAGGCAACAGCGATATCTTCGCGGCGATTGATTTGCGGACCGGTCGGCGGATTTGGGACAAGGAAGTCGGGTCGATCCAGACGCCGTGGGTCGCCGGCGACTTTGTCTATCTCGTCACCAATGGTCCGGAATTGGCCTGCTTCGAAGCGCAGACCGGCCAAGTGCGGTGGGTCAAGCCGCTCGATCGTTGGGAAGACATGGAAGAAAAAACCGGGCGTTTGGTGTGGACCGGACCCGTGCTGGTGTCCGATCGTCTGATCGTCGTGTCCTCGGTCGGCAAGGCCGTGTCTTTCTCGCCCTACACAGGCGCTGTTCTCGGGGAAGAGGAACTGCCGGCCGGTGTGACCATTGCGCCGATCGTTGCCGATGGAACATTGTTGTTTGTGACCAAAGAGGGCGATCTCATCGCCTATCGGTAATATTTGTTTCCTGTAACGCCGGCATTTTTACCGGCGTTACAGGCGAAGCCGGCCAGAAAACAAACCGTGGGCATCGGCAGGACGCCGGTGCCATTTCGGTTTCATGCAGGGAGGATCCGTCCCCCTCTGCCGGCACCCAACTGACGCGAGAATAGAAGGTTCAGGACCCCATGGGTTTTAAGGTAGCCATCATTGGACGGCCCAATGTGGGTAAATCCACCTTGTTCAACCGATTGATCGGTCGCCGCTTGGCGATCGTGCATGACAGGCCGGGCGTCACACGCGATCGGCGTGAAGGCCAAGGGGGTAT
>DATNIV010000495.1:0-5303 GCA_035604255.1 Telmatospirillum sp.
CGATGTCGTGGCCCTTGGCATGCACCAGCGGCACGCCGGTCAAGCCATAAGCCATGCGGTCGGAGCGCGACGACAGCGTCCAGCCCTGAGTCAAGAACGCCTGGATCTGCTCGGGCGCGAAGTAATCGTCCTGCGGTCCCAGCACCACGCGGATGGACGCGGCATTTTGCGCCAACCACGGTGCATGGATCGCCATCAGGCCGACGGCGGAGTCGTCCGCCTCGACCACCGGCACCGAATCGCCCGCGACCAACCCTCGCCCGGCCAACCCGCCCAGTCCGGACCTTGTATGGGTGGACAGCGATCCCAGCACGGCGGGCAAATCGATGCGCCCCGCCACAGCGACATAAGCCCAGGCGCCGATCTCGCTGGCCCTGATCGAAAGCCGCGTCCCCGGCTCCAAGCGCAAGACCACCGCCGACGGCAACCGGGTCGAGCCCAAGCGAATGTCGAAGGCGCCGCCGCAAATGGCCAAGGTCAAGCCGCAGCCCACGGCTTCGACCTCCAGGCCGCTTAAAGAGACCTCGATGACGGCGGCGTCGCGCGGCCGCCCCAAGGCCAAATTGGCGGTGGCCAAGGCGAAGGGATCCATCGGACCGGCCGCCGTCACGCCGTAGCGCAAATAGCCCCGCCGCCCGCCATCCTGAACGGTCGTTCCCGGGCCGACCTGTAGAATGCGAAGAGCGCCGCCGCTCATAACGCCTCCGCTCTGGCGAGGGTTTCCCCCGCCGCCGCGCGCGCCTCGAGACGATCGAAGCTCTCGGCGTCGACGGCATCGAAGCGAATTTCATCGCCGACCGACACCAGGAACTCCGGCACCCGCCCTGGCGCGTACATGCGTTCCGGGGTGCGGCCGATCACCCACCAGCCGGTGGGCATGGCGACGGTCCCGATGAGCGACATGCCGCCGGCCATCAGAACCGCATTGACGGGATGTGGTGGCCGCGGCTGGGCGCGACGCGGAATGGCCAACGCCTCGGGCAAGCCCCCCAAATAAGCAAATCCCGGGGCAAATCCATACATATAGACGCGGAACACCGCCTTGGAATGCAAGTCGACGACCTGGTCCGGCGACAAATTCAGGCGCGACGCCACTTCGGCCAAATCCTCGCCATGGGGAAGATCGTAGCAGCAAGGGATTGTCCAACGCCGCAAGGCGCGCGCGGCAACCGTCGTCTGCGATTGCAATTCCAAGGTTCGCGCGACCAATGCCGCCCGATCGATCCGCAGCGGATCGTAGTGGATCATCAAGGAGCGGAAGGTCGGCGTCAATTCGACCACGCCCGGAATGTCCGCCGCGCTCAGGGCGGCGTCCAATGCCAGAACCCGTTCGTTCACCGCCTGATCGATGGCCGCGCCGAACTCAACCACCAAAGCCGTGTCGCCGGAATCCAAAAATCGCACGGGCGCGCCCATCGCCTCACCCGGCCGCGAAAGGAGCGATGACAACACCGGCAGAGGTCAGACATTGACGCAACCGGCGCGCCGAGTCCACCGCGTGAATGCTGTCGCCATGCACGCAAATCGATCCGATCGCCGTCTTCAGACGACGCCCCGACACCGTGATGATCGCCCCCTCCTCGTCCATGGCCAGAGCGCGGGTGGCGGCCTGTTCGGGATCATCGATCATGGCGCCCGGCAGTCCGCGCCGCACCAATTGCCCGTCCTCGGCATAACCGCGATCGGCGAAAATTTCCGCGACCGTGGTCAATCCCGCCGCTTCCCCCGCCGCGACCTGTTCAGAGACGGCAATCGCCAGATAAACCAGCGACGGATCGACGGTCTTGATCGCGCGTGCGATGGCGTCTGCGACAGGTCGTTCGGCGGAGGCGACATTGGCCAGGGCGCCATGCGGCTTCACATAGGTCAGACGATGGCCGGCCAAGGTCGCCATCGCTTGCGCCGCGCCGATTTGATAGGCGACGATTCGCTCGATGCCGGCGACGCTCATGGGAATAGGGCGGCGCCCGAACCCCTGCAGATCGGCATAACCGGGATGAGCGCCCACCGCCACGCCCTTTTGCCGCGCCAGTCGGAAGGTTTCCGCCATCACGTCGGGATCGCCGGCATGGAAGCCACACGCGACATTGGCCGAGGACACGATTCCCAACATGGCGGCGTCATCGCCACAGGCGTAAGTCCCGAAGCCTTCCCCAAGATCGGAATTCAGATCCACCACCGCCATCATTCACACCTCTTGACACACAGCTCATACAATCATCATGAAATCCGAATCTCAATTCAATTCTTTGTCAGAGTTGGGAAAATAATGTTATTGGTTGCGATAAGAAAAATTTATCAGGATAAATATAGTAATTATAATAGGAAGGTATGGATAAATTCACATTTTTCGAAATAACACTTTTTGATATCAACTAAGATTATAAGACATGCAATTTTAAAAAATTAAGAAACAATATCAGTTACCAATATTACATTAATGATGTACTGAAATACATATCGCAGAAATGGCTTATCGCCATCATTCCGGTGCGACAAAAAATAGGAACGACCACCAAGGCACCAAGAGCACGAAGCGGCCTTAAGCGGTGATAACGCGCGTTGGCCGCTATCTGCGGACATCCGCGTCATCTGCGGATCGGCGTTCTTCCAAGACCAGGCAATGCGCCAGCGTTAGCGAGGCGATTGCTGAAACAGCCTCGCCGCCATCATGCCGACCACCATCGCGATGACGAACGGCAGAACCCTGATGTCGACGGCAAGGTCGGCGATGGCCGGTCCCGGACACAAACCGGCCGTTCCCCAGCCGATCCCAAACACTGCGGCGCCGCCGATCAGTTTCGCGTCGATGACCCGCGAGGGCGGGCCCGAAAGGCTCGCTCCGGACAGAGAGACGCCACGACGTTTGGCGACGAAATAAAACAAGGCCGTCACCGGAATAGCCGCGGCCATGACGCCCCCCAGGCTGGGGTCCCAGTGTCCGGTGATATCGAGAAATCCGAGAACTTTGGCGGGATCGATCATCCGCGAAAGCGCCAGACCGGCGCCGAAAAGCAGTCCGGCCAGCAGCGACAGGAGAACGCGCAGCATGATCATAATAACGTCAGCAGAGCGACGGTCATCATTGCCGTCGCCATGAAAACCAGGGTCGCGACCAAGGATCGCGTGGCCCCCCTGGCCAGACCGCAGACGGCATGACCGCTGGTGCAGCCGTTGGCCAAGCGCACGCCGATACCGACCAGAAGTCCGGCGACCGCCAGTCTCGGAGCGGACGCCAGGGACAGCGTCCTGGTGGAATCGGCAAACCACGCGGCGCCAATCAGCAATCCGGCAAAAAACAGCAACGCCTCGGCGGTTTGCGGGATCCACCGAACGAACAGGGACTGGGCAAGACCGCTGATCCCGAGGATGCGTCCATTGACCAGGAAGAACAGACCGGCGGCCAAGCCGATCAGGCCGCCGCCGATCAGGGCGAACAAGATGTCACGCAGCATATCGTTCCTTCAGTTTTTCGGCCGGGGACAGGTCCGCACCCCCAGCAGAGTATAGGCGGGACAGAAGGAAAACGCCGCCGTCGCCAAAGGCACAATACCGATCCAGGCCCAGACCGGACCTCCCAGCGCAGCCCACGCCATCAGAGCAAGGCCAATCAGAGCCCGTGCCGCACGGTCAATCGTTCCGACATTCTTTCCAATCATCAGGCGAACTCCTTAAGGGGGCCATTTACCGGAACAGGGAAACACACGCACCGCAGGCTCGTCTGTAACCTAGTCACAGCCGGCTCGGGTCTCCCACTTTCGCGATCGCCTCCGGCCGCAACAAGACGATGGAGCCGCGCCCCAACCGCAGCCACCCCCGGCGCTCGAAGTCCTTCAATTGGCGACTGACCACCTCGCGGGCGGTTCCCAATTCGGTGGCCAGAGTCTGATGCGTGGCTTCGATCGCCCCTTGCCTGGCGGGCATCGCCAACAGGATCTGGGCGAGACGCCTGTCGATTCGCTCAAACGCCACATCTTGAAGCAGGCACAGCAGATCGGCCAGACGCTGTCCGCAAGCCCCGAAAACAAACCGCCGAAACACCGCCGAGCGACCCAGCAAATCGTGAAACAGGGCATCGCCGACAATGGCGGCCCGCACATCGGTCTCGGCGATGCCTTCAGCGCTATAAGCTTCGCTGGCCATCAGGCAGGAGGTCGTCAGAATGCAGCTTTCCCCGGGTTCCACCCGGTAAAGAACGATCTCGCGTCCCGAGGATGCGACCTTCTGGACACGGACGCGCCCCTCCAGCAGCAACAGAAAATTGTCGCAAAGCTGTCCCTCGCGAAACAACACCGTCCCGGCCGGCAGGGACATCAGGCGGACACCGTCGCTCAAGGCCCGCGCCGCAGCGGATTCCAAAGCCGAAAGCTGGGGAAAGGACGCCAGCCAATTCGAGTCCACGCTCATCATGCGGGAAATATGCGCCTTTGCCCTGTTTTCCGCCAGACCGCCGGCGCATCCGTCGCAGGTCTCGTGATCCTTGTATTGATCCTTCTCCCCGAAGGTCTTGTGAGTTTGAGGCTTTCAGGGACCAGAAGATGAACACAGATGCCGCTTCGCGGCTCACAGATGAGGGTTGCAGGGCGTCCATCAGGCAATCGAGACAATCTAAGACCTGACAAGCGGGATCGGATGCCTGCGGCGCACTTTCTCTTATCTGCGCCCATCTGTGAGCCGCGAAGCGGCATCGGTGTTCATCTGTGACCCATAATATCCTCTGCACCAGCCAAATTGCTTGAAAGGGGGGGAGGATTTAAACTTCTTTCGTCATCAGATCAGCCCAGCGTCAGCTCGTAACGGGCCATGCCCCCCTCGGCATCGCCGGCGTCCGAGATGGACGGGTGATCGGCGAGAAACTTGCGGGCTGCCGGAGAACTGATGAAGCTCGCTCTGAGCGGTCGATCCGGCGCATGAAACCGCCAAGTGCCCAGCGGGCGCGGATCGATCGTGCCCAAGGCCTCGACATAGCGGACGATGGCGTCCCGATTGGAATCGGGTCCTTCGAGCACGATCGAGCGACCGTCAAGGCCCGGAAAACCGCCACCGCCGGCGGCCCGGTAGTTGTTGGTCACCACGATAACCTCTTGCGCGTCGGTCAAAGGCTGCCCGTCCAGACGAAGATCGACGATACGCCAGGCCGTGGAGTCCAGCAATTTGCCGGCACCGTCATACCGGGGCGGACGCGTCAGATCGATCGCATAGGTCACACCGGCGATGACATCGAAATTATAGGCGGGCCGATGGCCGGCGAGCAGCGGCTGCGGCGCGGCATTGGCGGGGTCGAGGCGATTGAAAAAAGCGGC
>DATNIV010000496.1:0-13062 GCA_035604255.1 Telmatospirillum sp.
TAACGCGCCCGACCGTCGCCAAAATCATGCCGCTCGAGAATGTTCGCCTCTTCAAAAAGACGAACCGTTCGATACACCGTGGCAATACTGATATTCGGATCGATCGCCGTCGCCCGCCGGTAGACTTCTTCGACATCGGGATGATCGACCGCATCGGACAGCACACGGGCAATCACCCGACGCTGCTCGGTCATTTTCATCCCTCTCTCGATGCATCGCTGTTCGATTCGCGAGATCATGACCGGGTTGTAACCGATATATCAAAGAATTTGCAACGACAAACACAGCGCCGCCGCAGACGATGGCCCACGGCGGCGCTCGTTCGATTCATGGCTTATTGAGCAGCGCGACGCCGTTTGCGCGGCTTGGTGCCCAGGCCGATCTTCTTGGCCAGGGAACTCCGGTGCATCGCGTAGTTGGGAGCGACCATCGGATAATCGGCCGGCAACCCCCAACGATCCCGATATTCTTCGGGCGACATATTGTAAGCTGTCTTCAGATGACGCTTCAGCATCTTGAGCTTCTTGCCATCCTCCAGACAAATGATGTAGTCGGGTGTCACCGACTTCTTCACTGGCACGGCCGGCTGCGGACGTTCAAGAACGACAGGAGCGGTCCCAACGGAAGCCAGGGTGCGAAACACCTCATGGATAAGCTGGGGCAAGTCAGTCACGGCCACGGTGTTATTGGCCACATGGGCCGCCACGATCTGCGTGGTTAGCGTCAGCAGTTCGTTTTGGTTGGATTGATCGGACATTGTTAGGCGGCCTTCTAATTACAAAAGCTGGCAGCTTGTATAGTTTGTTTTAGAGCGGATAGCAATATCCAATGTTACCTTCATAAAACTTCGGAATGACCCGTGACTGAGAACGCAAACTACTTCCTGGATATCATTAACGAAATATGTCCAATGACCTTCGTCAAAACCAAGTTGGCGATTGAAAAGATGCAATCCGGAGACGAACTGGAAGTTCGCTTGAAAGGCAGTGAACCCATACGCAACGTACCGCTCTCGGTACGAGAACTGGGACATTGTATTTTATCTCTGGATCCGGAACCTGGAGAACAGGCCGACGGTATTCATCGATTGCGCATCAGGAAGGCATGACCTCCCCTGCTTCCATCGCGAGGGAGCGTTTCATGACCAACGCATCAATGGCATTGCCATAGTAACGAGGGCGGCAACCGACCTGTTCGAAGCCTTGCGTCGAATAAAGATGGCGCGCGGAGTCATTATCGGCGGCCACTTCGAGAAAAAGAACTGTCGCTCCGGCTTGGCCCGCCATCTCCGTCGCACGCGCCAGAAGCGCTGTCGCCACACCGCGCCGCCGACAAGGCGGCAAGACCAGGACCGTCAACACCTCGGCCTCGTCCCCGGCCGTCCGGCACAAGATGAATCCTTGCGGATGCGCCTCCCCCGGCTTCGGCGCCGCGAGAAAACCGAAGGCACCGGGCATCGCCAGAAGTTCGCTCATGGCCTTCTCATCCCATGGTTCGGCGAAACAGATCCGGTGCATGGCGGCCAGCACGGCGGCATGCGCCGGCGCGATCGGCTGCAGATCGATCGTCATTCGGAGCCGGGTCCTGGCGTTTGGGGCATGGTCACATCGGGCGGACGCAGATAAATCGGCTCGGGCGGCAGCGCCAGGCCACCGGCGTAACGCTCCGCCGAAAGGCGCGCAATGACCCGCGCATCGGGAAAGCGCGTGCCCTCCGAAATCCGCGCGTCCGGCCGAAAGGCCATCAACTGTTCCGCCGCATCACCGGCCAGCAGAAGCGGTCCGGCGCACAAGCGAACGGCCTCCGACGCCGGCATTCCGGCGGGAGGCCCCAAAGGCACGAGATCGGACGTGAAGACCTGGACGAAAAGATCCGCTCTTTTGCTGTCGACGGCGACGATCACGGTGCGGCCCTGACGCT
Source organism: Telmatospirillum sp. (assembly GCA_035604255.1). Lineage (GTDB taxonomy): Bacteria > Pseudomonadota > Alphaproteobacteria > Rhodospirillales > Magnetospirillaceae > Telmatospirillum. Next base: position 1,921 of record DATNIV010000496.1, read on the forward strand.
CTTCGAGGGGAATGGCATGCGCGAGGGCATCGCAGGTGCCGATGCCGGCGATCGGAAGATGCGCCGCCAGGCCTAAGCCGCGTGCCGCGGCAAGGCCGATCCGAATGCCGGTGAAGGTGCCGGGCCCGACGGTCACACCGATCAGAGAGAGATCCTGCCAGACCACTCCGGCATCACCAAGGGTCGCTTCAATCATCGGCATCAAGGCTTCCGACTGTCCTCGCGACATCGCCTTGGTGTGCCAACTGAGCACCTGTCCCTGGCGTAAAATGGCTGCGGAGCAATTTTGGGTACTGCAGTCGAACGCTAGAATGGTCAAGGCGACAAATTTCCGCTGTAACGATAAGGTCCTGGCTATACTGCCGCGTCCTTGGCCGTCTGCATAGGTGCTCCGCACATGAGCTTGGTGCCCATTCGCCCACCCGTCTTCGACGTCGACATCGCGCTCGCCTATGCGACGCCCGACAATTTCACCGGCCGCCCGATTTACCGGCGGGCCGATTGCTGGTTGCGGACGGAAGCGGCCGACCATCTGCAGCGGGCCATTGCCCTTGCCGGCGCCCTGGGTCTGCGCCTTCTCATCTTTGATGCCTTCCGGCCGCAAGAGGCGCAACGGATCATGTGGAACCACACGCCCGATCCCGTCTTCCTGGCCGACCCCGCGCGAGGCTCATCGCATTCGCGAGGCGTCGCCGTCGATTTGACCTTGACCGATTCCATCGGCCGCATCCTGGACATGGGCACCGCGTTCGATGCCTTCACCCCGCTGTCGCATCACGGCAACACCGAAATCTCAGTCGAAGCTCAGAAAAACCGCCATCTGTTGCTGGGGCTCATGAGCAGCGCCGGCTGGATGTTTTACGCTCAGGAATGGTGGCACTATCAATTGCCCGACGCTCACGCCCGCTTCCCGCTCCTCAGCGACAGCACGCTGAGCACTTCGATGATGGCGCCGGAGCCTTAGACGATCATGCAAGCTTCGTCGAAATCGAGTCGCGGCAGACGGGGATGCAGGGCTGTCCGATCGCCATAACCGAGATTGATCAGGAAATTGGAGCGGATCTTGGTGCCGCCAAAGAACGCCTCATCAACCTTTGCGTTGTCGAAGCCGCTCATCGGTCCGGCATCCAGCCCCAGCGCACGCGCCGCCAGCATCAGATAGGCGCCTTGCAGACTGCTGTTGCGAAAGGCCGTCGCCTGGATCAAGGCCTCTTTGCCGACGAACCATGCCTTGGCATCCGCATGAGGAAAGGTCCTGGACAGGAGTTCATAGAACTCCAGATCTTCGCCGACAATCACGGTGACCGGCGCCGCCATGGTCTTTTCCAAATTACCGGTGGACAGCGCCGGCTTCAGCCGCTCCTTCGCGTCCTTGCTGGTCACGAAAACGAAGCGCGCCGGCTGTGTATTGGCGCTGGTCGGGCCGAGACGCGCCAAGTCGTAAATGGCGGTCAAGGTGGACGGATCGACGGGCACGTCCTGCCATTTGCTTAAGGTCCGCGCATCCTTGAACAGGATATCGAGATCTGCCGACGACAGGGATTTGCTCATCAATTGCTCGCCAGAATCGTTGCCACGCTGCGCAGATTGAGCCGGGCCGCATCGAACGCCTCCAAGGCGTTTGCCCGGATGATCGAACGCAATGTGGTTACATAATCGTCGCCGCGTTCGGAATAGCGGTGCAATGTGCCGGCCAATTCGACGGAATCGATCTCGCCTTTGGCGCCCCGCATGCGCGCGCGCGCTTGGCGGAATTCACGATAAGCCCGATGGGTGTTGAGATTGCGGGCGTAAGCGGCCACCGCCTCGCTCAAACTGGCGAAGTTGCGGTAGTCCCAATCGCCCGCCGCCCCTTGCCCGAACTGACCGAAAATGGCGTTCTGTTCACGGGCGATCCGCGACGTCCCCCATCCACTCTCCTCGATCGCCTGGGCCAGAGCCAATGACGGCGGAATCACGTCCACTTTCTTCAAAAGAGCATCGACATCGTCGTCGGGCTGATCATAGGCATCCGACAGAGACAGGATCCACTGCACGTCGTCGGCGGACAATGTCTCGCCAGCGGTCATGCGGGCACGGATCACCAGAAGCTTTTGTCGATCGACGCCGATCTGATCGTTGACGTGCAAGACCACGGGCAACAAGGTGCGCAGAAACAGGACCCGCCGGGAATCCATGGCGTCGAGCCGGTCTAGATCGGGCGGCAGGCTGGCCAACAATACCCTGGGCACGGAAATGTAGCCCTGGGACACGGCGTCCAGGTCAAACCCAATCCGATCGAACGCCGCCTGAAGTTTGGCCGCGTTACGGGTTTCGGATTGACGAATTGTATATGTTACCGGCGGCAAGGATCCGTGCGCGACGGCGACCGTCCGGGGTTCGCCGGGCAAACGCGGCGAAGGAAGGCCGCTCCAAACCAGGGCAAACAGGCCGACAACGAACACTGCCAGCAAAGCCAGCAATCCCCCGTTGCACAGCGAGGTCCGAGTTTTATGATGCATTCTTCCTCTTTCGTTTTGCCTTACCGCTCCCAGTTCACCGGCCCCGCATTCCGGATCATTCGCATAGACGAGCTTCAAACGGTAAACCCATTGCGGCACAATTGCAATTGTGCACCGCAACAATCAACTATTACAATATATTGCAGACCTCAGTCCACGGCTTCGACGGCCTGCACTTCCGGCACGTAATAGCGCAGCATGTTTTCGATGCCATGCTTAAGCGTCGCCGTGGAACTGGGACACCCTGAACATGCCCCTTGCATGTGCAGATAGACCACACCGTCTTCGAAACTCCGGAAGATGATGTCGCCACCGTCGTTGGCCACGGCGGGACGGACACGCGTATCGATCAGTTCCTTGATTTGCGCCACCACCTCGCTATCCGCTTCACCGGATGCCACCGGCGCGCCGTCATCGCTCAACAAGGCGGCACCCGAAGTGTAGTGATCCATGAGAGCGGCCAGCACTTGCGGCTTCAAGACGGCCCAATCGACCCCTTCCGCCTTACCGACAGTCACGAAGTCGGAGCCGAAAAACACCCGCCCGACACCGTCAATAGCGAACAGCCGACTGGCCAACGGCGACCGTCCGGCGGCCTCGACGTCGGCAAAATCGGCGGTTCCCTGGCCCATGACATCGCGGCCCGGAAGGAACTTCAGTGTATTCGGATTGGGAGTGTTCTCGGTCTGAATGAACATGGCTTTTTCCTCAGGAATTCGCGAGTCCCGCAAGGACAGTCGTAAAGATGCGTTGGCGGGTAGATGGGGCAAGAGAATCGATTCGTCAAGGCTATTCGGCCAGCCGACAGACGCCGCCGGCCATCGGAAAGGCGGGGAGAAGCAACGTTTGGCAGATACACAATCTTATTAAATCAATAACTTGACAGGAAGCGGCAGGCGCCCTCGACACATTTTTAACAAAATGCATCCGATCGCTCGAAATGTTGCGAAATGCCCCTCCGATGCTTCATGTCAGGGCGTCGATCGCCTCGTCGGTCAGGGTGCCGGGAACGATCGTCAACGGAATCCGAAGACGATTCACATAGCGCCCCGTCAAGGCGCTGCATAAAGGACCGGGACCTTGCGGACCGGTCCCGGCGGCCAGAACCAGGATGGAAATCGCCGGCTCTTCATCGATCAACCGCAACAATTGATCGCGCGGTTCGCCCTCCCGAACATAGAGCATCGGTAATTCACCCGACGTCTCATTGACCTTTTCGGCCATGTGCTGCAGCAACTGTTCGGCTGCCTGGCGCGCCTCTGCCTGCATCAGATTGCCGATCGCGGCGAAATGTTGAAATTCCGGCGGCTCGATCACCCTGAGCAAGGCGACGCGCCCTCCCGAATGAAGGGCCCGCCGGCAGGCGTAGCGAAGCGCCGCGCGCATCTCATCGCTATTGTCGACCACCACCAGAAAGGTGCGGCCGGTCTTGGCCGGGGGTTTGCGTCTGTCATTCATAGGACTCAACCTCTCCGAAAGGCGACGGCGGCCAGCCAGCCAGCCGCCGCCGCAAGCAGAACGGCGAATATCCCGTAGAGTGCCGCGCGATGCATCGCGAAGTCAAAAACTTGCGAGCCGACACCGATCTTGCTGATGATCAGCGGCGTCGTCTGAGCGCTGGACACCTCGCCGTCCTTCATCAGGAAGACCTCGACCGTATAGATCCCGGTCGGCACATTGGCCGGAAAATCGATCTCCGTCCGAAACAGCCGATGCCCGATGAAGCTGACCACCCCCGGAAGACGCGCATAAAGACCGGCGCTTTCCTTGAGACGCAGCAGAGCCTTTCGATAGTCGTCATCACTGACCGAGATGTCCCGGCGACGAACCTTCATGGCCAAGTGATCGAGTCCGATCTGGTGACGCTCCAATGTCGACACCGCAACAATTTGGTCAAGCGTCCGGCTTGCGGCGACGCGGTAATAGGAGGGGGCGTCGCTGATCACCGCCTGGGCATGATTCACCCAGATGCCCATGACCCTTTCCTTGCGACGGACCATCTCCGTCTGGGCCGGGCCACGAACCACGACGACGACATCCCCGTCGCCTTCGACAGCGCCGAACAAAAGCACGGTTGTGCCGGCAAAGCCGGTGGTGATGGCGACAAGATGGTTGGACAAATCGACAACCAGCGGATCGGCGGACTCCGCCAGGACCGCCGTGGGAAAGCCCAGCCCCAACCAGGAGATCAAAAGCCAGCGCGCCAGGAAAGACGGTCGTCGGAAGGATATCAGCGCAATGCCTCCGCCAATTCGGACAACCGGCTTCGCGCCCGAAGCAAATGATAGCCTTGAACCGCCAGATGATTGGGCACCAGCATCGACGCAGATCCCCCGTCGAGAACCACCCAAGGCCGAGGCGTCGCCGCCGCCGCCAGGGATCCCAGCATGGCCGTCCAGGCTTCGGTCAATCCGCGCGCCGTCAACACATCGGCGGCGTCCTCGCCCAAACCGCGCAGGAGCAGCAACGCGGCATAAGCGCGTCCTTTGCCATCGTAATAAAGGCCATCGGCGGCACCGCCAAACCAGCCGGAAGCGTCCCCGATCGGCGCATCGAGGCGATCGGCCGTCGCCTCCAATTCTTTGGCGAAACGCAACAACACCGCCCCCAACACGTCGGGCCGGCGGTCGAAAGTGGCAAGACCGTCCGCCAAACGCCGATTGTAGGCCTCGAAAGACCGGCCGGCGTTGCGATATTGCTTTTCGCTCGACAGGGTTCTCGCCCAGGGCTCGCGGGGGTTGATCATCCAGACGTCGGGCGGATATTGCAGAAGCGTGGCGGCGCGCGCGAGATCGTCATCGGCAACCGCCCCTCCCTCCTTGGCAAGGCGGCCGATTCTCTGGTCCATTCCGATAGCGAAACAGCCGATCATCGCGGTGATGCCCTTTTGAAAATTGGGCATGGCGACCAGAATCGCCGCCGGCATGAACAGCGGCCTGTTGGGCGTCCAACCGTGCTGGTCGATCTCGCGGTGAATCAACGCCGCCGCCGCCGTCACCGCCCTGCTTTGCCCCTGAGGACTCTCGGCGGAGGCGAAAGACGGATCGTCATCAATGACATGAACCCGCCAGGCGCCAACCGGATAATAGAGCAAGAACGCCAACAGCACGCCCACGCCGGAAAGCGCCAGCAGTCGGCGGCGTTTGGGCCATTCCTTGAATAGCAGGGCTTTGAAAAAGCCACCCGCCGCGGATGCTGGCGGCTCACGGCCGTCCGTCTCAGGAACCCCAACCTGGTCTTCGGCCGGCGAAACGGTCATAACTGGGCTCCCCTATCCGACCCTTTCTTCCTACGCCCTGTGCCGACGGCGATCAAGGGGAGACGGGTTGACCCACAGGGCAATCGCTTGCTGGCGATTGCCCTGGCTCTATCAAGTTCCTCAAGCGCCGGCGGGCGCATCCGCGCCCTTGGCTATCCTCGCTGCGTGCCCTCGGCACGCGCTGCGGCGCGCTCAATGCGCTAACGCGACGAGATGTCGCTTGCGTGAAACAGCCGTCGCGCGTTCAAGCGATTGCCCTGGGTCGGCCCAATGCTTAACGCAGGAAGCCGACGACGTCCTCGACCTCGGCCAGCACCGGCGCCGACAGGGCCCGGGCCCGGTGGGCGCCCTCCTTCAAAATGGCGTCTATTTCCGTCGGATCGGCCAAGTAGCGTTTCATCTCGCCGTTGATCGGCGCCAGCACCGAAACCGCCATGTCGATCAACTCCCTTTTAAAGTCGGAGAATTGCCGACCGGCGAAGGCGGCAATCGCGGCATCGCGCGTGCTGTCGGAAAGCGCCGCCCAAATATCGAGCAGATTGGCCGCCTCCGGGCGCCCTTCCAATCCCGCCGCGCTGTCGGGCAGCGCAAGGGGATCGGTCTTCGCTTTCTTGAGTTTCAGCTGAATGGTGTCGGCGTCGTCTGTCATATTGATGCGCGAATAATCCGATTCGTCGGATTTGCTCATCTTTTTCGACCCGTCCCGCAGGCTCATGACGCGGGTGGCCGACCCCAGGATCAACGGCTCGGGCAAGGGGAAAAGCTTGACGCCGTAATCGTTGTTGAATTTCTGCGCCGTGTCGCGGGCCAGCTCGACATGCTGCTTCTGGTCCTCGCCGACCGGCACATGCGTCGCCTTATAGACGAGGATGTCCGCACTCATCAGATTGGGATAGGCATAAAGACCGACGCTGACGTTCTCGCGGTTCTTGCCGGCCTTGTCCTTGAACTGCGTCATGCGGTTCAACCAACCCATGCGGGCGACGCAATTGAAGATCCAGGCCAGTTGCGCGTGATCCGGATTCTGACTCTGGGCGAACAGGATATTCTTCTTCGGGTCGACTCCGGATGCCAACATGGCCGCCGCCACCTCGCGGGTATGAGCCTTCAGCGCCGCCGGGTCCTGCCAGACGGTGATCGCATGCAAGTCGACCACGCAGAAGACGCACTCGTAATCGTTTTGCAATCGCACCCAGTTGCGAACGGCACCCAGATAGTTGCCAAGATGAAGATTTCCGGTGGGCTGGATGCCGGAGAAAATACGATTCATGAGATTAACGCTCCTGGGACGGTTTGCGCTTGGGAGGTACTCCAAACAAATGGGACGGTCAACTCTTCCGCCGACGCAGCATGGCTTTCATCTCGTCCAGACGCGCGGCGCCGGTGAGCAGCGCGGCCATGGCGAATGTGGCCGCGCCCACGGCCAGCAAAAGGCATAAGCCCAGCACGCGCAAGCCGTGCGCGGCCAACATCGACGCCAAGCCCCATTCGGCCAAACGAAGCGCGCCGGCCATCACCAGGGCCGCCAAAAGAATGCGCCACAGTCGATCGGACAAGCGTCGGTCGATGGCGAAATATCCGCGTCTCTTCAGCGTCCAGGCCAAAATGCAGACATTGAGCCAAGCGGCGATGGCCGTTGACAGGGCCATTCCGACATGCGCCAGCGGCCCCATCAAAAGCAGATTGAGACCGACATTGATCAGCACGGTGAGCAGAGCGATTTTGACCGGTGTCTTGGTGTCCTGGCGGGCGAAAAAGCCCGGAGTCAGCACCTTGACCAGAACATAGGCCGGCAACCCCAAGGCAAAGGCCATCAAAGCCGGCGTCACCGCGGCGCTGTCGGCAGCCGAAAACGAGCCGCGCTCGAACAGGACGGCGATGATCGGATGGGCGATCACCAGAAAAGCGAAGGCCGCCGGCAAGGTCAGCAGCATGCCGAATTCCATGGCGCGATTCTGCGATTCGAGCGCCGCCGCCGTCTCGCCGGCCCGCAACTGCCGGGATAACAGCGGCAACAAAGCGGTTCCAATGGCGATGCCGACGACGCCAAGCGGCAGTTGATTGACCCGATCGGCGTAATTCAGATAGCTGACCGCGCCATTGGCCACCTGCGAGGCGATCATCGTGTTGATCAGCAGATTGACCTGATAAACCCCAGCACCGACGGCGCCCGGCACGACGCGCTTCAGCATCAGCCTGACCTCCGGCGTCAACCGGGGCCGCACCAGTCGAAGACCCATCCCCACCCGGCGCACCGAATAGACCAGCCAGGAAAACTGCGCGACACCCGAGGCGAAAACACCCCAGGCCATGGCATGCCCGGCGGTTTCGACATAGGGAACCAAAGCGACCAGAACAGCCATCGACGTCAGATTGAGCAAAACCGGCGTGCCGGCGGCGGCGGCGAACCGCCCCATGGCGTTCAGCACGCCGCTTTGCAGCGAAACCATCGAGATGAACAGCAAATAGGGAAATGTGATGCGCGAGAGTTCGGTGGCCAGCACGAGTTTGCCCGGCGTGTCGTCAAACCCCGAAGCCAGACCATAGATAGCCCATGGCATCATGATCTCCATCACGGCGACGAACCCCAACAGCGCCGCCGCCAGCACGGCGAAACAGTGTTCGGCGAATTGCCGGGCTGCCGCCTGCCCCTCGGCCTCCAACTTGCCGGCGAACAAGGGAACGAACGCCGCGTTGAAAGCGCCCTCGGCGAAGAGCGCGCGGAACATGTTGGGAAAGCGAAAGGCGACGAAGAAGGCGTCGGCCACCGTGCCGGCCCCCAGATAACGCGCCACCAGCATTTCGCGCATCAAGCCGGTGATGCGGCTCAACACCGTCCAGCCGCCGATGGTGGCTATGGCTTTGACGAGGCTCATCGCATGAGGCTATTGCGCAGCCGAGACGCGGGGCGCCTTGGGCTCGGCCGGTTCACAGGGGCCCCGTTCGGCCAGAGCCGTGATCAGCGTGTCCCGGATTTCCCTGATCTTGCGCTCATGTTCGACCTTCAAACCAAAAACGTCCTTGACGTAAAACACGTCGACCACCCGTTCGCCGTAGGTCGAAATATGCGCCGAGGCGATCTGCAAATTGAGCCGCGTCATCGCCGCCGTGACATCGTAGAGCAGACCGATGCGGTCGCGGCCATTCACCTCGATCACCGTATGGCCGGCGCTCGCCTTGTTGTCGATGAGGACGCGCGGCGGCACCTTGAAAACGCGTGTCCGGCTCTGCGCGGAGGCGCGCCGCTTGGCCAATTCCCGATCGAACCGCAAGCGGCCGGCCAGAGCCTGCTCGACATTGGCCGTCAATTTGGCGAGACGGCTCTGACTGTCGAAGGCGGCTCCCTCGGCGTCCTGGATGACGAAGGTGTCGAGCGCCATCCCGTTGGTCATGGTGATGATCTGCGCATCGACGATCGACGCCCCGGACAGAGCCATGGCCCCGGCGATCTGGGCAAACAGACCGGGATGATCCCCGGTGTAAATGGTGATTTCGGTGACCGCATGCGCCGCGATGACCCTTGATTCGATGGTCAGCGGCGCTTGTGTCGCCTCGGCCTGTCTTATCAACCGGGCATGCCGAAGATGGCTCGCCGCATCGTAGGACACCCAGTAGGACGGGTAGCCGCGCGCCAGATGCGCGTCGATTTCGTCTGCCGGCCAGGACGACTCCAATTGCCCCCGCAAGGCATTTTGCGCGGCCTCGACCCGGGACTCGCGGCGCTCGACGCCGATGCCCCCCGACATCAGATCCAAGGCGCGATGGAACAGATCGGACAACAACCCGGCTTTCCAATTGTTCCAGACTCCGGGGCCGACGGCCCGCACATCGGCCGCTGTCAGAACCAGCAACAGTTTCAATCGTTCCGGACTTTGCACGATGGACACGAAGTCGGCGATGGTCTTCGGGTCATCGACATCGCGTTTGAACGCGGTGCGGGTCATCAGCAAATGATGCCGAACCAACCAACTGGCGGTTTCGGTTTCTTCATCGGAAAGGCCGAAGCGCGGCCCCAGCTTCAACGCGATATCAGCCCCCAGCAGGGAGTGATCGCCATTCCGTCCCTTGGCGATGTCATGCAGGAAAACAGCGAGATAGAGGGCTTGGCGCGAATAGAGCGTGCCCACCACCTCGGTGGCGATCGGCAATTCTTCAGCCAACACGCCTTGTTCGACGCGATGCAGGATCCCCAAGGCCTGGATGGTGTGCTCGTCCACCGTATAGACGTGGTACATGTCATATTGCATTTGCGCCACCACCCGACCGAAATCGGGGACGAACCGGCCAAGCACGCCGGCTTCGTTCATGTGGCGGAGCGCCACCTCCGGATCCTTGCGCGACGTCAACATCTCGACGAACAGGCGGTTGGCTTCCGAATCGTTGCGCAATTTGTTGTCGATACGCTTGAGATTTTGCGTCACCAGCGACATGGCACGCGGATGGATGTCCAGATCGTGCACCAAGGCCGAATGGAACAGGCGAATCATCTGGATCGGGTCGCGCTCGAAGTCATGCTCGTCCAAGACGTCGAGGCGGTTGGCCTCAAGATGGAAGCCATCCACCTTTTTCACCCGGAGCATCGCCGGAAATCTGAGCTTGGGTTTGCGTTTGTTCTGCGTTTCCAGCAAGGAGCAGAGAATGCGGGTCAGATCGCCGACATCCTTGGCGATCAGAAAGTAATGCTTCATGAAGCGTTCGACCCCGAGCGTCCCGCCGTGGTCGGTATAGCCCATCGCCTTCGAAATCCCCTGTTGAATGTCGAAGGTGAGCCGGTCCTCCTCGCGCCCGGTCAGATAATGCAGATGGCAGCGAACGGTCCACAGAAAGGACTGCGCTTTGGCAAATCGATTGGCGGAGTCGGCGGCCAGGAGACCGCGATCGACCAATTCCCCGACCTCGGTCACGGCGAAAAGATATTTGCAGATCCAATAAAGGGTGTGCAGATCGCGCAAGCCCCCCTTGCCTTCCTTGATGTTGGGTTCAAGGACATAGCGGGCTTCCCCCAGCTTGGCATGGCGTTCGTCGCGTTCGGACAATTTGGAGTCGACGAACTCCTCGCCGGTGCCCGCCGCCACGTCGGAGCGATAGCGCCGCTTCAGCTCTTCGAACAACGCCTGATCGCCCCAAACCCAACGCGCCTCCAGAAGCGCGGTTCGGATGGTCAGATCGGCTTTGGCCTGACGGATGCATTCATCGACCGATCGGGTCGAATGACCGACCTTCAGACCGAGATCCCACAGCATGTAAAGAATATATTCGACGATCTGCTCGGCATGCGAGGTCCGCTTGTAAGGCAACAGAAAGAGGAGATCGATATCGGATTTCGGCGCCAATTCGCCACGCCCGTAACCGCCGACGGCGACGACGCTCATCACCTGACCG
>DATNIV010000497.1:0-3457 GCA_035604255.1 Telmatospirillum sp.
CGCCATCACCTACACCATGAGCCGGAGAGGCTGACAGAAAATCGCGGCGCCGTCCGTCCCTATCTCACCGCCGGGCGCGCGGGTGGCAGCCCATCCAACCAATCCGTGAATATCTGCTCGGCCACCCGCGACAAGGTCGAGGCATGTTGGGCTGCCTGACTCCGCAATGTCGGGACATCAATCCCCGGTGTCGCGGCGATTTCGCTGGCATGTCCGATATACCAGCGCTCCAACTGCAACGGATCGGCCTCCAAATGGAATTGCAAAGCCAGGCCAAAATCCTCAATCGCGAAGGCCTGATTGGGAACAGCCTCGGTTCCGGCGAGACGTTGCGCTTCATCCGGCAAATCGAAGGTATCGCCATGCCAATGCAAGACCGGAACAGTCTCCAGCGGAGCCAGGACAGAATGCGTGCCCGCTTCGGTCAGAGTCACCGGCGCCCATCCGATTTCCTTGGTGCCACAAGGATAAACCCTTTTGCCGAGCGCACGGGCCATGATCTGCGCACCTAGGCAAATGCCCAGCGTCGGACGATCGCGCTCCAATCGATCATAGACCGCGGCCATTTCCTCAAGAAGAAACGGGTAGGCTTCGTCATCATAGGCTCCAAGCGGCCCGCCAAGCACCACCAACAAATCGGTGGCCGCCAGATCGTGTGGATCCAGAGGGTCAATCCCCGCGTCCCGATAGGCGACCTGATAACCGGCTCGCCATAGCACCGGCCCCAACACGCCAAGGTCCTCGAAATGTACATGACGGATAGCGATCGCCGTTTTCATCGATCTGGGTTCCCTGTGATTACGCTTAAGATGGGGTGGCCCCATGCCGCATTTAAGTGGATTTTCCGTCCCACCCGCTCACGCCATCGGCAACCCGTGAAACGCCGATAGGATCAGCACGATCGCCGAGTAATGGCAAGCGGCAGCCGCCAACACGCAGCCGTGCCAAATCGCGCTGTGATAGCGCAAACCTGACCAGCGATGCAACGGCGCCCCCATAGTGTACAGAATGCCGCCGACTGCCAGTAAGATCAACGCGCCGATATGCAACCGCTGCAAGATGACATCGAGATGAATGAGGCCGCACCAGCCCATCAACACATAGAGCGTAATCACGGCGCTTTTCATGCGCCGATGCGACAACACCCGAACGACAACGCCAAGGATGGCCGCCAACCAAACACCGATTAGCAAGGTCACTCCGCGATCACCGCCGATCACCAAGAGACAGAAGGGCGTATAGGTTCCGGCGATGAGAAGATATATCACCGAATGATCGACCATCCGCACCACCGGATTTTCGAAAGTGGCATTCAGCAGAGAGCAGACGAACATGGCGATCAGGGTCACCCCATAGGTCAACGCCGCCGCCGTGGCGACGCCATCCGCCCACGTCATGGCGAGATAGGCCAGGATACCGACACCGATGATACTGGCCACCAGTCCGGCGCCTTGCACGACGACGTCCGCCATCTGTTCATGGCGTTCTCCCATGACATCCTCTTGCATCGGACCGTCTCGCCAAGTGACGACGTCCGCCGCCTCTTTATATCGTCCGCCCATTCCATCACCTCACATCGGACTGCCTCCGACACACCACTAATCGTCCGAAACCGTGCCTCGCAGGTTCTTGATCGTCGATCGATGGCCCTTCGCCTCCAAACGACGACGCCGGGACCCCAACGTCGGTCTCGTTGGACGACGCTTCACCGGGATGACAGCCGCTTGACGAATCAAGTCGACCAAGCGCTCGATGGCATCCTGCCGATTGCGTTCCTGCGTCCGATGCCTGTTGGCCGTAATGACGATCACGCCATCCTGGGTCAAGCGTCTACCCGCCAGACGCTCAAGCCGTTCTCTCGCCTCCCCCGTTACACAAGCCGTCCTGGCAAGATCAAATCGCAATTGCACCGCCGTCGATACCTTATTGACGTTCTGACCGCCGGGGCCTGACGCTCGGATAAAGGTTATTTCGATATCGGCCTCATCGAGAACGATCGTGCGCGTCACATGAATCATCCGGCGACCCTATCCAATCGCCCAGGCGCCGTCACGCCTAAGATGGAAATATATCACGACCGCCCTCAGAGCGCAGGAAATCGTGGCGAAAATCGCTAGCCCAACCGACCTTGGGGCTTTAATTTGCAATAACATTGCAAGGCCGGATCAAAATCAAATGACTTTTTTGCTTCTTATTGCCGCGGCCTTTGGCGCCGGACTGATGAATTCCGTTGCCGGGGGCGGCACCTTCCTCACTTTTCCTGCATTGGTTTTTGCCGGTGTGCCGTCGGTCATGGCCAATGCGACCAGCACTGTGGCCGTCTTCCCCGGCGCACTGGCCAGCGCCTGGGCCTACCGGAAAGACTTTCCTCAACTCGAGGGACTGCGCACCCGGACAATTCTTCTGGTCAGCCTAGCCGGCGGCGTTGCCGGCGCCATTCTGCTGATCGTCACCCCGGAACATACCTTCAACACTTTGGTCCCTTGGCTTCTCCTCGCGGCCACCCTTCTGTTCACCGCCGGAAAGCGCCTGACCCCACTGCTCCGCCGTCATCTCCATATCGGCCCGGCGGCGCTGTGCATCATCCAATTTCTCATCGCTCTTTACGGCGGCTATTTCGGTGGCGCCATGGGAATCATGATGCTGGCTTTGTTCGGGCTGTTCGGCCTGACGGACATCAATTCCATGAACGCGTTGAAAACATTGCTGGCCGGTTTGCTCAACGCCGTCGCCGTGGTCTGCTTCATCATCGCCGACCAAGTCGCCTGGACACCGGCTCTGATCATGTTGATCTCTGCGGTTGCCGGCGGCTACACCGGCGCTCACGTCGCCCGAAAAATGAATCCCAATCATGTTCGCGCGGTGATCATCGTCATCGGCTTTGCAATGACGGCCATCTTTTTCGCCCGGAGTTAACTCCTCTTTCTCATGCCCATGCCCATGCCGTTGGCATCACCTTTTGGGGAGGCGATGCCAACGGCATGGGCATGGGCATGAGAAAGAGGAGTTAAAACAAGAAATCATCAATGTCCGTCACGGCCGTTCGAACGGTATCGACCTTTTTCGCACGGACCGCGTCCAGACCGCCACCGTCGATTTGGTCGAATAGCGCCTGGATTTCATGCTCGCGCGCCATGGTGTAACGCCCTTTGGTCAAAGCCAGCACCTTTTCCTTGATCAGACGCGGATCCTCGATCCCATTTTGCGGAGCGAGCGAGGCAAGCTCTTGAAGCCGTGTCGTCACTTGCCGCAGGCCTTGAACGCTTTCAGGGTGTCCAGAGACATGGTGCACCGCTTCCGCCAAGGCATTGCCGATCAATTGGCTATCGCGTTCCACATCGGCCCTCGGACCGATCAAATCGGCATCGGCAACTTCAAGCGCCCGCACCGATTCTGTCATTTCCGCTATCAGCCGCGAGACATCGATTCCCTCATGCGACCGGTTCCCACCCGTTAA
>DATNIV010000498.1:0-11803 GCA_035604255.1 Telmatospirillum sp.
GGTGGGCCGAGATCCGTGCCAAGGCCCGAATCCGATCGCGATAGAGCGCGGCTTCTTCATAAGCCAGGGTTTCGCTCGCCTTGTTCATATGCTCGATCAATTCGCGCTGAACCGCCTTGCTTTGGCCGGAGAGAAAGCCCCGGGCCTGGGCCACCAGTCGGTCATAGTCGTTGTGGCCGATTCTTTCGACACAAGGCGCGCTGCAGCGCTTGATCTGATGCAGCAAGCAGGGGCGGGACCGAGAGGCGAAAACACTGTCGGAACAAGAGCGCAGCAAGAAGGCGCGCTGAAGATGGGAAAGCGTCTGATTCACCGCGCCCGCTGAGGCAAAAGGGCCGAAATATTCGCCTTTGCGGTTACGGGCGCCGCGGTGTTTGACGATCTGCGGCCAGCTGTGATCGCCGGTGATCAGGATATAGGGAAAAGATTTGTCGTCTTTGAGAAGGATGTTGTAGCGAGGCGACAGCCGTTTGATGAGATTGGCTTCGAGAAGCAGCGCCTCCACCTCCGTATGGGTGGTGACGATCTCCATGCTGTCGGTTTCGGCGACCATGCGCTGTAAGCGGAGCGGCAAGCGTTCCGCCTTGGTATAGGCGACGACTCGTTTTTTGAGATTTTTGGCTTTTCCGACATAGAGGACGTCCCCGGCTTTGCCGAGCATGCGGTAGACGCCGGGCGACGCGGGAAAGTTTCGCAGATACGCCAAGATGACATTCGCGCCGGCGGCGAAGCCGCCACGTTCCCGAGATGTCAGGTCATTCGGATCGGTCGGGGGAAGGGGCGGGGTCATGGGCGCGGGCGTTATCGACTCGATCGGACTTAAATGGCGGTGTGGAGAGCAAGGGGATCGTGATGAGCGGCGAATGTGACAGCGATATCCACCGAATCTGTGGATAAGTTTGTAGACAACTGGTGGGCAGGGGCGGGCTGACCAAAGGACTCCAAGGGTTTCACCTATTTGCTCAAAAACTATGCACTGACAACAATACCATTGTTTTTCATATAGTTATCTGTTGTCAAGTGTAAAGCCATTGTCACGATTGCGATTCGAAACTTGACTCATTCCCGCCGTTTTGGCAGGAGGCCCGGCTGTGCAAAACTTACACGCCTCGTTCCTTGTTATTGTGACGAAACTGTTACAATCGTTACGATACCGGCCATACCGGACACGTCAGGGGTGTGACGCGAAGCGTTCGATTTCGACGCCGACGCTGGTGGCATCCGGGAACACATCAAGCTTTTCCACACGAACCCGAGCAACTCTTACGCGTTTATCTTCCAGGCAGAGGGCGGCGACGCGTTCGGCCAGCGTTTCGACCAGATTGACATGGTCGGCGTCGATCAGGCGGCGGATGCCGGCAACCACCCCTTCATAGCAAACCACATTGGCCAAAGAATCGTTGATCGTCGTCGGGTCGATTTCGCGGACGGCGAGATCCAAATTGATGCGAATCCGCTGCTTGTCGGTTTTTTCATAGGTGTGCACGCCGATGCTGGCCATCATTTCCAGATCATGGACGAACACATGGCGCAGCGCATTGCGCGCATCGGCGAAACGAAGAGGTTGGATGACATTGGCCTGAGACATGGGCTCACTCCTCCGGAGGCTTGTTTGCCGGTGCCCAGCAAAGATGCTGGCCGCCATCAAGAGCGATGAGCTGGCCGGTCATGGAGGGGGCGGCAAGAATGAAGCGCAGGGCCTCGGCGATTTCATCGGGCGTGGTGCCGCGCTTGAGCGGCATCTCGGCGCATTGTTGTTCGAATTGCGAAGGGGTTTGCCGAGAACTGGGCAGTGTCGGGCCGGGCCCGATGGCGTTGACGCGAATGCGCGGGGCCAGGGCGAGGGCCAAGGTTTGTGTCAAGGTCCAGAGCGCCGCTTTGCTGAGCGTGTAGCTGGTGAAATGCGGGGTCAGGTTCCACACGCGCTGGTCGATCAGATTGACCACGGCGCCACGGGTCTCTTCCGGCAGTTGCGCGGCGAACGCTTGGATGAGGACGAAGGGAGCCCGTAGATTGGTCTCCAGATGCGCGTCCCAAGAGGCGCGGGTGACCGTCAAGGCGGTGTCCGGTTCGAACAAGGAGGCGTTGTTGACCAGCAGGCCGAGCGGTCCCAAAGCCTCGACCGCCGCCGGGATCAAGGTCAGCACATCGTTTTCATTGGCCAGGTCGGCCTTAAGGGCCACGCCCTTGCCGCCGGCGGCGACGATCTCCTCGAGCAGGGCGAAGGCCGCGTCATGGGACCGGTGGTAATGAAGTGCCACGGCCCAGCCATCCTTGATCAAGGCAAGCGCGATGGCACGGCCGATCCGGTGAGCGGCGCCGGTGATAAGGGCGGTTTTGGGACAAGCTTCCAACATGCGGCCGGAGAATGCTCTCCCGGCGATCCGGGTGCAAGAAAAGGATGGTTGGGCGGCGTGACGATTTATAAAACGGCAATTATCTCCACGTCCGTCCGCCGACGGGAGCGGCCGTCAGGCCGGTCAGGGATGGAACCTTGACGGATTGTCGTTCTGGCGGTTTCGACTCTTGCCGTGGCGTTTGATACCATAGTGTCTCTTCGCCAATGCCGCCGGGGGGCGGTTTTGTCCTGGAGTGTGGGGGCATCTGGAATATGGCGGATGACGATTGGGGCGAGGCTCAAAACGGAGAAGGTATGGGCCGCTGCGGCGCGCCGCGGCTGTCCTTCATTTCGTTGCTTGTTGCCGGCCTTTCCATCACCGCCGTCATCATCCTGGTGCTTGGCTGGGCCTTGCTGGAAACCAGGGAGGAAGCCCGGCAGATCGCGCAAATCACCACCGCCAATATGGCCAACAGCCTGGCGGACAACCTTAAAAGCACAATCGACAAGATCGAATTGAGTCTTCTCGCGATCCGCGACGAGGTCGAGCGGCTACAGAAACCGGGGCAAGGGGACGCGCAAGCCATCGTTGACGTCATCGCGCGCCAGGACGCGCGGCACCTGGATTTGCATGGGTTTCGTGTGATTGCTCCGGATGGCACGCTCAAATACGCCGTGACCAATGTCGTCAATCACGATGCCGCCATGGCGGATCGCGACGACTTCAAATATTTACGCGATACGCCCAATGCCGCTCTGACCGTAACCCCGCCGTTGTTCGGAGCGGTCAGTCAGGAATGGATCGTCGGCGTGGCGATGCGGATTTCCAATCCCGACGGTTCCTTCGGCGGCGTCGTCTATGGGGCGCTGCCGACCGCAAACCTGTTCCGCGGACTTGCCGCGCTAAACCTGGGGGCGGGGGGAATCGTGGCTCTCTATCATGCCAACTTTCAATTGGCGGCCCGCTTCCCGGTCATCGACGGGCAGCGCGATCGGATTGGCAAGAAAACCATCATCTCAGACCAGCTGCGCGCCATCATGGCATCCGGCGTTCCTGCTGCCCAATATGAATACACCTCCGCGACCGATGGCGTGTTTCGAACGGGATTCGCACGAAGAGTGGACGGGGCCCCCTACTATGTCGTGGTCGGCCTGGCGGAGGCGGACTATCTGGCCGATTGGCGGCGGCGTGCTCGGCGTCTCGTCCTCTTTGGCGCCTTCGTGGAGGCGCTCGTCGTGACGGGATTGCTGGTCTTGCATAACCGCGTCATTCGCATGCGGCGACTCGTCGGTTCACTGCGCGACAGCAGGGAAAGGCTGCGCCAGCTGGCGGTGGATGCAACCCTTGTCGAGGAGCGGGAGCGCCAAGCCATCGCCGCCGACCTCCATGATGATCTGGGGCAGATATTGCACGTGGCCGGAATCAAGTTGGGCATCATCGGGAAGGCGTTGCCGGAGGGTGCCAAGGCCGGCGGTTTGACAAGCGAATTGGCCGATATTCTCGAACTCGCCAGCCGCAAGCTGCGCTCGCTGATATCGCAGCTCAGTCCATCGGTGCTGAGAGACATGGGGTTCGTGCCGGCGCTTCATTGGCTGGCCGACGAGATGGCGAGAACCTATGGGCTATCGGTTACGCTCGAGGATGATGCCGCCGCCAAACCCCTGAGCTCTTCGCAAGCGACGATCCTGTTCCGTGCGGTGCGCGAACTTCTCATCAACGTCCATAAGCATGCCGACACAACCGAGGCTTTGGTTCGGCTGTGCGTGCGCGATGGCAGGTTGCATCTCACGGTCGAAGATTCAGGTCAAGGGATCGTCGATTGGCCAATCGTCCCGCCGGTCCGGAAAGGCTTTGGTTTGCCCAGCGTGCGCGAACGCGTCATCTCCTTCAACGGAACCATGGACATTCGGGCCAATCCTGGCGGGGGAACCATCGTGACCCTGGTTATTCCCTTTGATCGCCAATCCGCTACGATCTTAGGGGGGCGCCATGACCATTCGCCTGATATTGGCCGATGACCACCGCATGTTCCGCGAGGCTCTGCTGGGGCCACTCGCCGCGGAACCGGATATCGAGGTCATCGGTCTGACCAGCACGGGGGCGGAAACGCTCTCCGCTCTTGAGTTGGAAACGCCGGACGTCTTGGTTCTCGACATCCGTATGCCGGACGTCAACGGCATCGATGTCGCCCGCCATGTGGTCAAACGCCATCCATCCGTGCATATCGTCGCGCTGTCCGGTTATGCCGATCGGCTCTATGTCGAGGAAATGTTGAAGGCCGGGGCCTGTGGCTATGTCGTCAAGTCGGCGGGCGCCGACGAATTGATCGCCGCCATCCGCGCGGCGGCAACCGGAGCTCGGTTCCTGTCGTCCGAGGCGGCAACCGTCATGGATCGGCATTTTTCAGCGGGAGGAACGTCGACCGTGCCGCCGCTCAGCGTTCTCACCAAGCGCGAGCAGGAGGTTCTGCGCCTGGTGGTCGATGGATTGAGTTCCGCCGAAATCGCCGTCGGCATCGGGATCGCCCTGTCGACGGCGGAGGTTCACCGTCGCAATATCAAGCAGAAGCTCGGCCTGAACTCCACCGCCGAACTGACCCGTTACGCCATTCGCGAAGGTCTCGTCGCGCCCTGATCTACTCAGTTTTGGGTAATGATGCTAACGGGTTCCCCCAATAGACAAACCGCATATGAGTATTATCATTTTGAGATTGATAAATTGGAAGGGTGCCCCCCTTGCTTTGGCAATAACCATAACGATATATGCTGTATGGCGTAATTTTCGTTAATGAAATGTCAACAAAATGTGCATGCCGTCAGGGCTGAGTTCGCGATCAATTACGTTGATCACTGATGGGAATGCGATCGGAAAGGGGCTGGAAAGATGGCGATATTATATAATGGTGGAGATCATGCGGCTGTTCTTGCAGCGTTGCATAAATCCCAAGCCATCATCGAATTCAAGATGGACGGCACGATTGTCACCGCCAATGCGAACTTTCTGAAAGCCATCGGCTACAGTCTGGACGAGATCAAAGGCCGGCATCACAGCATGTTCATCGAACCGGCCTACAAGGACTCCGCCGAATATCGCCAGTTTTGGGAAAAGCTCAATCGCGGGGAATATCAGTCCGCCGAATTCAAGCGCATCGGCAAGGGGGGCAAGCCATATAAGGTGGTGAAGATCGCCACCGACATCTCTGAGAAGAAGGCTCTCTTCGCCGATCTGCTTGGCAAGGTCGAGGCCATTGGGCGTTCGCAAGCCGTCATCGAGTTCAACCTCGATGGAACGGTCATTACCGCCAACGAGAATTTTCTAAACCTCCTCGGCTACCGGCTGGACGAGATTAAAGGCAAGCACCACAGCATGTTCGTCGAATCAGGTCAGAGGGACACGGCCGAATATCGGCAGTTTTGGGAGAAACTCAACCGCAGTGACTATCAGGCCGCGCAGTACAAGCGCATCGGCAAGGGCGGCAAGGTGGCGTGGATCGAGGCCTCTTACAATCCGGTGCGCGATCTCAATGGCAAGATTTGCAAGGTGGTCAAATTCGCGACCGATCTCTCCGGGCGCAAACAGCAAAACGCGGCCCTCGCCAACGATTTCGAGAATGGCGTCAAATCGCTGGTCGATGCCGTCTCCGCATCGGCCGACTCCATGCAGTCGACGGCGCAGTCGCTTGCCGCGGCGGCAGAACAGACCAATCAGCAGTCATCCACCGTGGCGGCGGCGACGGAGGAGTTATCATCTTCGGTCAATGAGATCGCGCGCCAGATCACCGAGGCGACACGCGTCATCAATCTCGCCGTCACCGATGCTCAAAAATCAGAACATCTGGTGGTCGATTTGGTGACCACCGCGGCGAAGATCGGCGAGGTCACCAAGCTGATTTCCGATATCGCCAGCCAAACCAATCTCCTGGCGTTGAACGCCACGATCGAGGCGGCGCGGGCGGGCGATGCCGGCAAGGGGTTCGCCGTGGTCGCGGGCGAGGTCAAGAATCTGGCGACGCAAACAGCCAGGGCGACGGGCGAGATCGCCGAGCAAATCAAAGGCATCCAGGATTCAAGCCAAAGCACGGCTGACGCCATCCGGGATATCGTGAAAACGATCACGCAGGTCAGTCAAATCAATGCGTCGATATCGGGTGCGGTGGAGGAGCAATCGGCGGCGACGCGCGAGGTGTCGGCCAATATCTCCGGCGTCACCAGCGCCGCCGAAGACACCGGGCGCAACTCGAACAGCGTGCTGGGCGTTGCCCAATCTCTGTCCAAACAGGCAGCCGAACTGGAAAGCCGCGTCACCCAGTTCCTGACCAACGTGCGCGCCATGTGACATGTGGGGGCGGGGGGGCGGCCGCCCCCCCGACGCCTAACGGTCGGCCGAGAGCTATTGGGCGGCAAGCGCCATCTTGCGGTTTTCGACGACTTTGTCGGCGCCGCGTCCCGCCATCTCTTGCAGATGGTCGAAACGCCAGGAAAAGGTGCCGACGCCCATGGTCAAAGAGCGTAACTCGACGATCAGGTCGCCCATCTCGGCCTGCGGAAGATAGGCGGAGACCACGTCCCATCCTTTCCATCCGTCTTTCGCCACATAGCCGAGAATCTGCCCTCGGCGGCCCGAAATGATCCGTTGAGCCTTCGAGGTGTATTCCGCCGGGACGGCGACATCGACGGCCAGGATCGGTTCCAGGATCACCGGATCGCATTTGGGCATGCCGTCGGTCATGGCGATGCGCGCCGCCGTCTTGAACGCCATGTCGGAACTGTCGACGGTATGGTAGCTGCCGTTGGTCAGCGTGACTTTGATGTCGACCACCGGGAAGCCCAATGGGCCCTGTTTCAGATAGTCCTCCACACCTTCGGCGACGGAGGGGATATATTGACGCGGCACAGCGCCGCCGACCACCGTTTCGGCGAATTCAAATCCGGCCCCGCGGGGTTGCGGGGCGATATCGATATAGATGTCGCCGAATTGCCCATGTCCGCCGCTTTGACGCTTGTGGCGGCCGTGTTCGGTGACCCCTTTGCGGATGGTTTCCTTATAGGGAACCTGGGGGCGATGACCGGTAATCGCCAGATTGAAGCGATTTTTCAGCTTTTCCAGGGCCACCAGCAGATGGATCTCACCTTGTCCCCACAGCACCAGTTCGCCGGTGGCGTGGCTGAGGTCGATGGAGAGAGACGGATCTTCCTCGGCGAGCTTGGCCAGCGCCGCTGTCAATTTGACGTCGTCCTGCTTTTTATCGGCCTGAACCGCCAGCGGAAACAGGCGGGGCAAGGGGGTCGGCCAAGCGTGAACGTCGGGGTCGATCGTTCCCAAGACGTCGCCGGTCTTCACCGGATCGAGGCGGGCGAAGGCGATGACCTCGCCGGGACCGGCTTTGGCGACTTTGTTCAAGGTGGCGCCCAGCGCCGAATAAAGGCCCGACGGCCGGATGCCGTTGACCAGGCTGCCTTCGGTATATTCGCCGCGCCAGATGCGGGCATAGCTGAGTTTTCCGGTGTGCGACGCATGGACGGTTTTGAAGACGCGGGCCACCGGTCCGCCTTCGGCCTTCCATCCCCGTCGCTTGCTGGTTTCCGCCGTCGCCGGCACATCGTGGCGCAAGCATTTCAACAGGCGGCGAATGCCATGATCGAAATTCGCCGAACCGAAAAAGACCGGAACGACCAGGTCGGCGGCCAACGTCCGCGAGACGTTCTGATAGACTTCGCTGGTCGGCGGGGCTAAATCGGAGAGCAAGATCTCAAGCAGATGGTCGTCGAAGTCGGCCAAATGTTCCAGCATCTCCTGGCGGGCGTTCTTTTCCTCGGACAACGCCGTCTCGGGCAATTGGATCAATTCCGACGCTTGACCGTCGCGATACTGAAAGGCGCGCTCGCTGACCAGGTCGACATAGCCCGAAATCGCGTCGCCGTCCTTGAGCGGCAGTTCGCGGAGCAGCAAGGGGAGATCGGACAAGGCCTGCAAGGCGTCCAACGTCTCGCGCAAGCGGACTTGCGCCGTTTCGACCTTGTTGATGAAAATGATGTGGGGAATGACGTTTTCGTCGAGGAACTTGAGGATGGGCGCCACCATGACGGCGCGGGCCGGTTCCGGTTCGACCACCACCACGGCGGCGTCGGCGATGGCCAGGGCGTTATAGGTGTCTTGCTGAAACTCGATCGAGCCGGGGCAATCAAGGAAGGTCCAACGGTCGTCGAGGTAACTGGAGGACGCGATATTGACTTCGGTGCTCATGACCCGTTGACGGGCCTCAGGTGTGGCATCGCCGACGGTGGTGCCGTCGGCGATATGACCTTTACGCTGGATGGATCCAGACGCCAGCAGCAGGCTTTCGAGAAGGGTGGTTTTGCCGCTGGCGTAAGGACCGACCAAAGCGGCGACACGGGGCAAAAGGGACCTTGTGGACATTATCCCCTCCTTATTTGTCATTGAATTTCATGCTCCACCCAAGCTTGAACTCTGGCAACAAAAAAGCGCGACACGCGCGCCGAAGCCGGTTCCGGGAAGAGTTTCAACCTAAATCCGTGAGTTGAACCACAGAGACACAGAGAACATAGAGGGAAATGAATAGGTTCGCCCGCGTCGCGGCCCCATCTGACGGGTGAGCCACGTCAGATGCCCATTCTATTGTTTTTCCTCGGTGATCTCTGTGTCTCTGTGGTGAATTTCTTTATTTAGGTTCAATGAAAAGAAGGTTGGGGTTCAGATCGCGGCGTCACCCTTGATGGCGTAGTCGCGTTCGCCGGCCAGGCCCAGCATCAGATCGATGTTCTGCACGGCCGCTCCCGAGGCGCCTTTGCCCAAATTGTCCAGGCGGGCGACCAGCAAGGCGGTCTGTTCGGCCTCATTGTCGAAGACGAACAACTCCAGCATGTTGGTGCCGTTCAGGGCTTCCGGGGCGAGAACCTTGGGGCGAGGGGAATAGGGCATGACGCGCACGAAGCGCTGGCCGGCATAGCGGGCCGCCAATGATGCGTGGAGATCCTGTCCGCTTGGCGTCTTCGGCAGGTTCCACAGATGCAGTGGGATTTGCACCAGCATGCCCTGGCGGAAAGCGCCGACCGCCGGGGTGAACAGCGGCACATGGGCCAGTCCGGAATGGACGCGCATCTCATTGCGATGTTTGTGCGCCAGATCCAGGGCATAGAGCCGGTGGATATCGGCGATGCGATCCGCTCCCATGCTCTCGAAGGCTTCGATCATCTGGCGACCGCCGCCGCTATAGCCCGAGATGGCGTGGACGCTGATGGGCGTCGCCGCGGGCAGCAGGCCGTCGTCGACCAGGGGACGCAACAGCGACAGAGCTCCCGTCGGATAACAGCCGGGATTACTGACCCGTTTGGACTGGCCGATCCGCGCGGCCTGGCTGGGAGTCAATTCGGGCAGGCCATAGGCCCAATCGGGGTGAGTCCGAAAGGCGGTGCTGGCGTCGAGTACGCGCACGGCAGGATTGTCGATCAAGGCGACGGCGGCGCGGGCCGCGTCGTCGGGCAAGCAGAGGATGGCGAGATCGACGGCGTTGAGCAGACGCCGCCGTTCGTCATCATCCTTGCGTTTGGCCGGATCGATGCTGACCAACTCGATGTCCGCACGGCCGTTCAAACGGGCGCGGATTTGCAAGCCAGTGGTTCCAGCTTCGCCATCGATGAAGATCAGCGGTTTGCTCATGATCGGACTCTCTTTATTACGAAAGGCTGGCGCAGAACCGTTGGATCCGCGTGCAGGCCTCGGTCAAGGCTTCCAGGCTGGTGGCATAGGAAATTCGGAAATAGGGCGCCAGGCCGAAGGCTTCGCCATGCACGACGGCGACGCCCTCGTTTTCCAGCAAGGCGGTGACGAAATCGCTGTCGGTCTTGATCACCTTGCCGTTCGGCGTCTTCTTGCCGATGGTGCCGGCGCAGGACGGGAAGACGTAGAAGGCGCCTTCCGGGGTGTTGCAGGTAATGCCCTTGGCGTCGTTCAGCATCCGGACCACCAAGTCGCGGCGCTCCTTGAAGATCGCGGCATTTTTCGGAATGAAATCCTGGGTGCCGTTGAGCGCCTCGACGCCGGCGGCCTGGCTGATCGAAGAGGTGTGCGACGAACTCTGCGACTGGATAATATTGATGGCGCCGATCAGGGCCTTGGGGCCGCCGGCATAACCGACGCGCCAGCCGGTCATCGCATAGGCCTTGGACAGACCGTTGATGGTCAGCGTGCGGTCGTAGAGCTTGGGCTCGACCTGCGCCGGCGTACAGAACTCGAAGCCGTCATAGACCAGATGCTCATACATGTCGTCGCTCATCACCCAGACGTGGGGATGACGCAGCAAGACGTCGGTCAAGGCCTTCATTTCGGCGCGGTTGTAGGCGGCGCCGGTCGGGTTGCTGGGCGAGTTGAGGATCAGCCATTTGGTCTTCGGCGTGATGGCCGCTTCCAGCGCTTCCGGCTGTAGTTTGAAGCCTTTTTCCGCCGGGCAGGCGACGGTGACCGGCGAGCCTTCGGCAAGAAGCGTCATGTCCGGATAGCTGACCCAATAGGGCGCCGGGATGATCACTTCGTCGCCGGGGCTCAGCGTCGCCACCAAGGCGTTGTAAATGACCTGTTTGCCGCCGCAACCGACGGTGATCTGCTCGGGCGCGTAGTCGAGGCCATTTTCCCGCTTGAACTTCGCGGCGATGGCCTTTCGCAGCGCCGGCGTGCCGGCGACGGCGGTATATTTGGTCTCGCCACGGTCGATCGCGGCTTTGGCGGCGGTCTTGATATTGTCCGGAGTGTCGAAATCGGGCTCACCGGCGCCGAGACCGATGACGTCCCGTCCCTGCGCTTTCAGTTCAGCAGCCTTCTGGGTCACAGCCATGGTCGATGATGGTTTGATGGCCGACAGGCGGTTGGCGAGGAACGACATGAGAAATACCCTCCGGTAAAAAAGTGCGCGGCGAAAGTACCGCCGCCTTGTTGAGGGTGCAAGGAAAGAACATTGATGTGAAGAATGATTGGCGCATGGCTGCTACGCTGGGATACTGGCGCTCTGACGACAACCCCGAGGTGACAAGATGCGTTCCAGCCTGGTGCCCGGTTTGACCCATAGCCTGCAATTTCCGGTGTCACGCGGCAAAACGGTGCCGTTCCTCTATCCGGAAGCCCCCGCGTTCATCGCCATGCCCGAGGTGTTCGCCACCGGTTTCATGGTCGGTTTGATGGAGTGGTGTTGCATCGAGGCGATTGCCCCTCATCTTGAGGAAGGCGAGGGTTCGCTCGGCGTCCTGATCGAGGTGACGCATGAGGCGGCGACGCCGCCCGGCATGACGGTCACCGTCGATTGTCATCTCGAACGGATCGACGGGCGCCAACTGACCTTCCAGGTGAGCGCGCGCGACGACAAGGAGATCATCGGCCGCGGCCGGCATGGCCGCACCGTGGTGCTTTGGGACAAGTTCAATGCGCGGTTGGCTCGGAAAAAGGCTGGGAGCACG
>DATNIV010000499.1:0-4557 GCA_035604255.1 Telmatospirillum sp.
GCCCAATTCGCGAGCCATGGCCTTGGCCAAACCGAGCACCCCGGCCTTCGCCGCCGAATAATGCGGACCGCCAAAAATGCCGCCGCCCCGTTGGGCCGATACTGACGACATGCAGGCGATCGAACCTTTCCGGCGCTCCCGCATGTGGGGAATGACGGCCTGACTGAGATAGAGGACGCCGCTCATATTGACGTCGACGATCAACTCCCAGTTCTCTGGCGCGATCTCCATAATCTTCAACGGCTGACTGATACCGGCATTGTTGATCAGGATGTCGATCTGCCCCAACTCGGCGAGAACCTTGCCGATCGCCTGCTTGCAGGCCTGATGATTGGTGACGTCGCAAGCCAAGCCGATATGTCCGGGCCCCACCGACAGGGCGGCCTGTTGCGCGGCCTCCCCATTCAGATCGAGAATAGCGACTTTGGCGCCATGTCCGGCGAACAGACGTGCCGTCGCCAGCCCGATACCACGGACACTGGCGGCACCCGAGATGACTGCAACTCGGCCTTCTAACAGCATTTACGTTCTCCCAGTAACGCTTGTTTTGTTAGAAAAAATTGTGACGGAGGGGCCCAGACGAAACAAACGCGAAATTTGCATTCATTGGTGAATTGTGATCACCTGTTCGTCACGCCTCCCCAGAGCCAGGAACCGTTTGTCGATGTCCAGCCAACGCCTGCCGCTCGTTACACTTCGCGCCTTTGAGGCAGCTGGTCGAACCGGCTCCTTTCGTGCCGCCGCCGCCGAGCTCAATCTGACCCCAAGCGCCATCAGCCACGCCGTTCGTAAGCTGGAAGACACGTTGGGAACCGCGCTTTTCGAAAGAAACGGCCGGGCCGTTCATTTGACAGCGGACGGAGAGACGCTGAAGCGCCATATCGGCAATGCGTTCGACGAATTGCGGCGCGGCATGGAGATCGTCTCGGCACGGGGCTCGATGTTGTTACGCCTGCATTGCGCGCCCAGTTTCGCCGCCCAATGGCTGTCCACACGGTTGACCCGATTTCACGAAAAATTTCCCGATATCGAAGTTCGGCTGGCCGCCGGAACCGACTACACGCGCTTTCTGAACGATGAATTCGACGCCGATATCATTTACGGAAAGCTTCGCCAGGACGGACTCATGGTGTTTCCATTGGCCAATGAAACGGTCACCCCGCTCTGCACGCCGAAATTGGCGGAAACGATCAAAACTCCGGCCGATCTTCTCCGTCACGTCCTGATCGAAAGCGACAACAAACAAGTGCGCTGGTCAGCTTGGTTCGTCGCCAATGGACTCGTGGCGCCGCCCCCGCGCGGCATGCGCTTCGACCGCAGCTTTCTGGCGATCGCCGCGGCGGCCGATGGCCTGGGCGTAACGCTCGAGTCCACGCTGCTGGCGGAACGCGAAATCGCCAACGGCAGATTGGTCCGCCCGCTGGAAGGTATCGCTCAAGACATTCAATATGTCGGACACCATCTGGTGTTTCCGCGATCAAGCAGCCAGCGGCGAGCTCTTCGGTCCTTCATGTCTTGGTTGGAAGACGAACTGCAGGTCACCTTCGACCGGGGCTCCGACCCCGAACAACCGGCATCGTGATCGAGATAGGCGATTGCCAAGACGGACGACCTCAACACTTGAGTGAGTACATTCCGGGGCTATGCAGACGCCTCGCCGGCGGCCAAGGTGACCATGATCACCTCACCCCGAGAAGTGATCCCTAGCCTGAGCTCGGACATGCCGTTCCTCCCGAGCGGCTGGGCTTTCTTAGACCCACCGACCTGCATAAGGGTATCCCGATGAAGAGATCACTGTTTTTGGCCGTCGCCGCGTCCGTGTTTCTGGCGGGCGTCGGACTCGCTTCGGCTCAATCGACCACAACCAGCACCACGATCTGGACGACGGATCAAGGGCATCAGATCCGCGAATATTCGACCACCAAAAAATATAGCTCCTTAAGCGATCCGAGCATGACTCCCGATGTCGGCGCGGAGTTACCCAGCACCGTCACGCTCTATCCGTTGCCCGAAACGATGAGGGTTCCGGATGCCGACCACTACAGCTACAGCATCATCAATGATCGTCCCGTCGTCGTGGAGCGCACCACACGGAAAGTGGTCCACACCTGGGAGTAACCACATCGAGGGGACATAAGGGAATTTTCGGTCCCGTCGAATCCGACTCTGCCCCCTCTCTTACTGCATCCGGCCTTACCGGATGACGTTCGGACGCCCATCTATCATCAGATCATATTGCGGCAACCGGCCTTGATGTCTCATGCTTGAGAGAGGGATCGGAAGACTCCCCGTAATCGTCGATGGACATCGAATGGAGACCGAAAATGACCGATCATGTTTACAGCATTACGGAGATCGTCGGGACCTCGAAAACCAGCATCGAGGATGCCGTTCAACATGGCATTCGAACGGCGGCGAAATCACTTCGGAACCTCGACTGGTTCGAAGTGAAGGAAATCAGGGGGCATATCGTCGACGGTGAGGTCAGTCATTATCAGGTTTGCATGAAGATCGGCCTTCGGTATGACCCAAAGTAATACCAATCCCCACCACCTCTAAAGCATCGTGAGATTGGATGGGATCACGGCGCTATCTCGTCGTGCCCGGACTTGATCCGGGCATCCATGACCGGCCGTGGGTCACGTTCGGCCATGGCGAATAGCGGTGGCCCCCTATGGTTGCAATCCACTCTAACCGCTCCTTCGTAGATCCGGTTCCGGGGCCACACCGTCACGACGACTGAGGTGGCAGTGTGGCCCCGGAAACAGTGACGGCGTATATATAACAAATATTTTATGTTATATAAATTTAATTGACATCTAATTTAGGCATAACCATATCATTCATGATATCGTTCAGCCTCGCGCTGTACCGCACGGTTTATTCAACAGACACCACCAAGACAATCCCATGGAGGGCCTATGTCGTCGTCTCTCGATCTGTCCATTGACGCTCACCTGAGCGCTCCGCCGACCACGCGCCTTCCCGAGGTCAATCGCAGCGTGGTGGCGCTTTCCGCAACCTTGTTGCTCGTCGGCACGGCCTGGCTGGCGCAAGCCTTTTCCTGGCGTCAGGGCGTGCTTTTCCTGGTCGGTGGCGCTGCCGGAATCAGCCTTTATCACGCGTTGTTCGGCTTCACCTCTGCTTGGCGGGTTTTCCTCGCCGATCGGCGCGGCGCCGGTCTTCGCGCGCAGATGCTGATGCTGGCGCTTGCTGTCCTCGTTTTCTTTCCATTGCTGGCCCACGGCAGCGTCTTCGGGCTCCCGGTCAAAGGCGAATTCGGCGCGGTGGGAGTCTCCGTTCTGGCTGGCGCCTTCCTGTTCGGCGTCGGCATGCAGTTGGGCGGTGGGTGCGCTTCGGGAACGTTGTTCACGGTGGGCGGCGGCAACGCTCGCATGGTGGTCACGCTGGCTGCCTTCGTCGCCGGTTCGGCGATCGGCGCCTATCACCTGTCCTGGTGGCAAGCCACGCCCAATCTGGGACCAATTTCGTTGATCGCCACCTTCGGATGGCTCCCAGCCCTGGCTCTCAGCCTGACCTTTTTTGGCGCCGTGGCCTGGCTCAGCCTGGTGTTGGAACGCCGCCGGCATGGCGCGCTTGCCACGCCACCAGTGGCGTCCGGCAGCCTTGGTCGCCGTCTGCTCCGCGGGCCCTGGCCACTCGTCTGGGGCGCGATTGCCCTGGTTCTGGTGAACCTTGCCACCCTCCTCCTGGCCGGACGACCCTGGGGCGTGACCTCGGCCTTTGCCCTGTGGGGATCCAAACTGGCGGCGATCGGCGGTTTCGACGTGGGATCCTGGGATTACTGGAGCAGCCCGGCCCGGGCCGCATCGCTGCATGCCAGCGTGTTTTCCGATATCACCTCGGTGATGGACTTCGGCATCATCCTGGGCGCCATGGTGGCGGCCGGCCTTGCCGGCAAATTCTCCCCGACCTGGCGGATTCCGGCTCGCTCGCTGATCGCCGCCATTGTTGGCGGCTTAGCGATGGGCTATGGAGCCCGCCTCGCCTACGGCTGCAACATCGGCGCCTATTTCAGCGGCATCGCCTCGTCCAGCCTGCATGGTTGGCTGTGGTTCGCAGCCGCGCTGGCGGGAAGCTACGCGGGCACGAAAGCCCGCCCCTTCTTCGGCTTGACGGTGGAACGCACGCGCAACACCGGGTGCTAAAGCGGATTCGGCTGGGGTGGCGCTGAACGAACGTGACGGTGCGCCACCCTCAGCGGAGAAAAGTAATGGCACCGATGAACAGCGATCAAATGGAATAGACAACCCGTAAGACCCCCCAGCGTCGTCCCCGAACCCAAATCGGCGCGTTCAGGTCCTTCAGCATCGGCATGTTGTTGGCGCCCAGATCACGCAAATAGGTTTGCATCAGATAATCCTTGTCGGCCTTGATCGCCGCTTGACCGGTGGCATCGGTAATCAGGCGGCGCTGCCGGCAATGCGTGGCATTCCAATGCGGATCCGCGCTCTGCGGTTGGGAAAATTGGCGCAAATGAGTCCCCAGATATCCGTTGCGGTCAATGGCGCAAGCGCCGGAAATGCGGGGATCGGC
>DATNIV010000500.1:0-47987 GCA_035604255.1 Telmatospirillum sp.
CCGAGCCGCCAGCCTGCACCACCGGTTTGATATCGGCGATGCGGGCGCCGAAATCCGGATGCGCCAGCCGCGTCTCATGCGACTTCATCCAATTGAGATTGCCGGTCAGCGTATTGATCTCGCCATTGTGGGCGAGCATGCGGAAGGGCTGGGCGAGTCGCCATGTCGGGAAGGTGTTGGTCGAATAGCGCTGGTGATAGATGGCGAAGGACGAGACGAACCGCTCGTCCAGCAGGTCGGGATAGAACACCGAGAGCTGTTCGGCGAGGAACATCCCTTTGTAGATCACCGAACGGCAGGACAGGGTGCAAATGTAGAAATCGGCGATGTGATCGGCCAGCACCTGCCGCTCGATGCGGCGGCGAATGATATAAAGATCGGTCTCGAAGGTTCCCTCGTCGACGCCTTTGGCGTTGGCGACCATGATCTGTTCGATTTCGGGGCGCGTCGCATTGGCCTTTTCGCCGATCACCGCGACATTCACCGGAACCTGGCGCCAGCCGTAGATGGTGTAGCCGAATTTCAGGATCTCGGTTTCGACGATCGTGCGGCAGCGCTCTTGCGCCGACAGATCGGTTTTCGGCAGGAAGCACTGGCCGATGGCTAAGCGGCCGGGGACCGGTTCATGGCCTTGATGCCGGATATGCTCTTTGAAGAAATCCTGGGGGATTTCGACATGGATACCGGCGCCGTCGCCGGTCTTGCCATCGGCGTCGACGGCGCCCCGGTGGAAGACCGCTTTCAACGCTTCGATGCCGGCCACCACCACCGAGCGGCGTGGCTTGCCGTCGAGAGCCGCGACCAGGCCGACGCCGCAGGCGTCATGCGGCGTGACATCGATTCCGGCGGCTTCCAGCGTGGCTTGGTTGGCGCGGTACCGGGAGACAAAGTCTTCGCCTGCGGTCGAGGGCTGATCAATCATGGCGGTTCTCCTGGCTATTCCGCGGCGCGGCGGTCGGCGGCTGCGCGGATGAAGTGGTCGATGGCGGCGGCGGCGTCGCGTCCGTCCTTGATGGCCCAGACCACCAGCGAGGCGCCGCGCACGATGTCGCCGGCGGCAAAGACGCCGGGCAGAGTGGTCATGGCGGTCGCCTCGTCGACGGCGAGCGTGCCCCGGCGGGTCACGGCAAGGTCGGCGGCGCCGAACAGTGTCGGGACGTCTTCCGGATCGAAGCCGAGCGCGGTGATCACCAAATCCGCCGGCAGGGTGAATTGCGAGCCGTCAACCGGCGTCGGCGCCTGCCGGCCGGAGGCGTCGGCGACGCCCAGATGCATTTTGACGGACCGGAGGCCGGTCACATGGCCGTCGCCCAGCAGCGCTTCGGGGGCGCTCTGCCAGATGAATTCGACCCCTTCCTCCTCGGCGTTGCGCACTTCGCGTTGCGAGCCCGGCATATTGCCCCGATCGCGTCGATACAGGCATTTGACCGATTGCGCGCCTTGGCGGATGGCGGTGCGCACGCAGTCCATGGCGGTGTCGCCGCCGCCGATCACCACCACGCGTTTGCCGGCGGCATTCAGCGAGCCGTCTTCGAAGGCCTTGAGGCTGTCGCCGAGGCCGACCCGATTGCTGGCGATCAGATAGTCGAGCGCCGCGACGATGCCGGTCAAGGTTGCGCCCTGCAGGGTCA
Organism: Telmatospirillum sp.; assembly: GCA_035604255.1. Classification (GTDB taxonomy): domain Bacteria; phylum Pseudomonadota; class Alphaproteobacteria; order Rhodospirillales; family Magnetospirillaceae; genus Telmatospirillum. The sequence goes on from DATNIV010000500.1 coordinate 1,632, forward strand.
GGGGGCGGGCCTTGTAGACTCCGCTGGCGATCAGCACGGCGTCATGGCGCTGGCGCAGTTCGGTGAGCGAGCTGTCGCGGCCGACGGCGAAGTTGAGGTGAAAGGTCACGCCGCCGTCGGCGAGCAGCCGGGTGCGCCGGGCGACGATGTCCTTGTCCAGCTTGAAGGCGGGAATGCCATAGATCAACAATCCGCCGGCGCGATCGTGGCGGTCGTAGACATGGACCTGATAGCCCTGCTTGCGCAGTTGATCGGCGGCGGCCAATCCGGCGGGGCCGGCCCCGATGATGCCGACCGATTCCGGCCTTTCGCGACGCGGGCGTGGCGGTTTGACCCAGCCCTCGGCCCAGGCGGTATCGGTGATATGCTTTTCCATGGCGCCGATGGTCACCGCCCCATGGTGGCTTTGCTCGAGCACGCAATTGCCTTCGCACAGACGGTCTTGCGGACAGATGCGGCCGCAGATTTCCGGGAAATTGTTGGTCGCCGACGACAAGGCATAGGCTTCGTCGAGCCGGCCGGCGGCGGCCAGCATCAGCCAGTCGGGGATGTTGTTGGCGACCGGACAATGAATTTGGCAGAAGGGGATGCCGCATTGCTCGCAGCGCGACGCCTGTTCGGCCGCCCGCGGCGTCTCGAAGGGTTGGTAGATCTCGTCGAAATCGCGCCGTCGCTCGGCATTGGTCCGTTTTGTCGGCCTGGCCTGGGCAAGGCGGGTGAATTGCAGCATTTTCGACGGCATAGGGAGGCTCCCAAGCGGTAAGGAACAATCTCAATGAAGCGGTGCGACGATCCGTCATGATACGCCGCTTTGCGCCAAAAAGCGAGAAAAAAGGACAAAGTAGGTCAGCATTAGTGACTCATTAGTATGAGGTATGCGCCGCCACCCGCGAGTCATTCGATAAAGACGTGGAGGTATCGAAAAATTAGGTAACATTCCGGTACTATATGGTCGTTTTTCAAAGAGCGCCGCAATGTGCTATAAAACCAAAGTTAGGGGGTCAGTCGCTGTGCAACTGCCAGATATCGTTATTTTCGCCTTGGCTGAGGGGGTCGCGGACATATTGCCCGTCGATGCCACGGCGCACAGTCTTGTGGTGGCCAAGCTGCTCGGTTGGCGGGCCGGCACCATTGGCGCGGCGATTCATCTCGGCGCCGCCTTCGCCCTTTTGCTTTATTTATGGCGCGACGTGCTGCTGATCGGCCAGGGTTTGTGGAAGCTGCGCCGCGCCCGCATTGAACCGGGCACCAGTCTGCTCGCCAAAGCGCTGCTCGCCGCTTTTCCCTGGTTGGCGGCGACGACCTTGCTCGGCGCGGCGCCGGTGCCGGGTCTTGCCGATCTCGTTCTGGTCGGAGCGGTCACGATTTTTTGCGCCCTGCTGATGGGGGTGGTCGACAAATTATGCATGACCGTCAAACGTACCGAGCATTTGAGCGGACTGACCGCGCTCATCGTCGGCGTCGCCCAATTGTTCGCCCTGGTGCCCGGCGTCGGCCGGGTCGCCGCCGCTTTGACGGCCGTGCGGATGCTGGGGCTTGAGCGTCCCGACGCCTATCGCTTCGTTCTGCTGGTCAACATCCCCATTCTGCTGGCCGACGGCATCGCGCATGCGGTGCATTATTCGCTGGACGGCTTGCAGCCGAGCGACAGCGATTTTGTGATGTTTGGCGTGACCTGCGGTCTCGTTCTGCTGGCGCTGTCCATCAGTATGGCCTGGATTCGCCGCGCCGGCCTGCTGCCCTTCGCCCTCTATCGCCTGCTGCTCGGTGTTGGCCTGATCTGCCTGGGCGTTCTCTGAGGCCGGGAAAAGGCTACCACGGAGACATGGAGATCCCAGGGAAAAAGCGGGGAGCCCCCTATTTCTCGGGATTCCTTGCCTCTCCGGTTAAGACAGACGCTTTACCGTCACAGTCTTCCAGGCAGGTTCTCTATCGTTTAACGATCAAAACTGACTCAATGCCACAACCTGGCATTCTCTTCGAATAGAGGCTAGTGTTTCCAGGACGGCCGCCGGATGACGTGAGAACTGCTGAAGGCGTCCAAATGGAATTGACAGAACATTCTCAATTTCGACATGGAAGATCAGTTGGCAACCTCTATGGATTCCCTAACTATAAGCAATACTGTTGCCGCTAAAGTCAATCAAGGCATGCATCTTCATCAATTATCATGGGAATGATTGGCGAGATATCTCAATGACCCTTCGTATCCGACTCATTATATTGAGTATTTTGAGTATATGTTTAAGTCTCACGATGTTTTCTTCGGGGGGGCGTGCGGAGACGCTGGTTTTGGCGGCCAATGATTCACGGCCCACTTCGTATTACGAAGGGGACAAACTAACGGGGGTCTCGCTTGAAATTGTGGTTGAAGCCCTGAGGCGGGCTGGATATGCGGTCGATGTTCGCTTAATGCCTTGGGCTCGTTGTCTGGAAGACGCGCGCAAGGGCAAGGTTGATGGAGTCTTTACCAGCTTCAAACTTCCAGAACGTGAAGAGTTTTTAACCTTTACCAATGAGCCATTGGCTACTTGGGACATTTCATTCTTTGCATTGCGTGACACTGCTATCGAGTATGATGGGCAGCTCGCCAGTTTGAGCAATATCGCCATTGGTATGACGAACAAGACCAGCTACGGGGAAGCATTCGATAATGCAGTGAAGACTCATATATTTACAAATATTTATATTTCGAATAATCCAAAAAGTCTTGTGCAGATGCTTACTCATAATAGAGTCGCATTGATAGTCAGTCACGATTTGGTCGCCATTGATACCGCACGGCAATTGGGCGTTCTCGATAAAATTCGTAAATTGACGCCGACTGTGAACATGGTGCCCACATATTTAGCTTTTAACAAGTTGCGAGATTATAATAACGTCATTTCAGCCTATGATGCAGCCCTCATTTCAATGAAAAAAGACGGCTCATATGAGAGAATTTATAAAAAATATACGAATTAATATTATTTCTATCTTAGCGGATCGGCGAACTCTTCAGTAAGACCGGGTCTGCCATCCACGCTCTCTTCGAGGATCACAGATGAACGCCGATGCCGCTGCGCGGCTCACAGACGGATACAGATAAGAAAAGCGCCGAGAGGCTTTGATTTCGCTTGTCGAACCCATCGGTGCCGGAAATTTTGTCCGAGGGCCGCGCCGGAAACTCCATCCCTGGCATCTGCGAGCCGCGCAGCGGCATCGGCGTTTATCGGTGACCAAAATACCCCTGTGTACCAGCCAAACTGTTCACCGGAACGCATCGCTGCGTGCGCCCTTGCGGCTCACCAGGGAACGGTCGCGCCGAGGTACTGGAGACCGCCTTTTCCGTCCTGCGCCGCAATGCTCGTCCTCGTGACGATTCTCGCCGCCGCCGGTTGGTTTTTCTCCCTTTTCGCCATGCGCGGCATGCCGCCGCTTTTGTTTATCGGCGCGCGCTTCCTGCTTGCCGGACTCATCCTGGCGATATTGGCGGGCCCTCAGCTTGTTCGGCTTGACGCTCGTCTCATTCTTCGGGCGATCTTTTCCGGCCTTGCTATGTGCCTGCATATCACCCTGTGGGCCGAGGCGGTTCTGCGCACCAGCAATTTGGGGGTCGGGGCGTTCATTTTGAGCCTTGGCAACATCATGGCGCCCGTTCTTGGGCTGCTGCTTTTCAGAATCCACATCAAAACGGTGACCTGGTGCAGCGTATCGATCGCTTTGGCGGGGCTGGCCTGTCTGTCGATCAAGAATGGTTTGAATTTTTCGACAGCCGATCTCCTGTTTCTGTTTTCCGCTTTGGCAAGCTCTCTCTATCTCAATCTGAACAGCCGGTTCGTTTCGAAAATAGCCCCCTTGCCGCTGGCCGCCATTCAATTGACGGCTGTCGGCATCCTCTCGCTGGGGCTTGCCGCGGCGAAGGCCGAATGGGACATCCATCTTGACCTGGAGGTTGCCGCCTGGTTCCTGGCGAGCGCTCTGATCGCCACCAGTCTTCGCTATTTTCTGCTGGTGAAAGCGCAAAAAGCGGCGCCGATCGGTCATGCCGCCTTGATCATGAATCTGGAGCCCGTCTGGACGGCGATTTCGGCAGTGGTTTTGTTGGGAACGACGATCAGCGGCCTGCAGTTGGTCGGTTGTGCGCTGATCTTCTTTGCGCTTTTGGTTCACCACCTGCCTTGGCAGCGCGACAGATGTGTCGCCCGTCGAGACCGCTGACGGCGATCAGCCCACGAACACGACCTTGATCAGCGTCAGGCTGAACAGGGCGATGAACAACCAGGATGCGGCGCCCAGCAGCAAGGGCGCCAATCCCTTCGCCTTCAGTTTCCGGATGTCGGTTTCCAGACCCATCGCGGCCAGCGCCACCGACAGCAAGAAGGTGGTGACTTGCACGATCCAAGCCTTGGGTTGCGCCGGAAGGGTGATGACGCTGTTCAGTCCGACCAGGGCGACGAAGCCGAAGACGAACCAGGGCATCGGCGGCTTTTTGCGCGCATGGTCCCGCCCCTGCGCCACCCGTTGCCGTGCCGTATAGACTCCCAGGGTGATGACCATCGGTGCCAGCAACATGACCCGGCTCAATTTGGCGATCGTGCCGAATTCGCCGGCCGCGCGGCCGTCCTGGAAGGTCGCGGCGACGACCTGGGCGATCTCATGGATCGAGGCGCCCGCCCACAGGCCGTAGCTGTGCGGATCGAGATGGAGAAGCGCCGGCAGCACCGGATAGAGAAACATCGAGAGCGAGCCGAAGACGGTGACGCAAGCGACTGCATAGGTGACGTCCTCGTCAGGCGCTTCTGTTACCGTGTTGGTGGCGATCACCGCCGAGGCGCCGCAGATCGAGGTGCCTGCCGCGATCAACTCGGCCAATTTACGCTCGACGCCGATCAGCCGCCCGAACCATTTGGTGAAGACGAAGGTGGCGACCAGGGTGGCCGCGATGATCGCGACGCCGGTGCCGCCCACTTCGGCGACCTGCGTGGCCGTCAGTTGCAGGCCCAGCAGAATGATCGCCAGACGCAGGAGTCTCTTCAGGGCGAAGGTGATGCCCGCTTTGGCCCGACGCGGCGTGCCGATGATGTTGTGGAACCCCATGCCGATGATGATCGCCAGAATCATCGGGCTGAAGGTGGCGACCCCTGGAATCTGGCGAAGCGCGAAGGCCAGTCCAGCGATCGAACCGGTCAACAGCAGGCCCGGCAAAAGACTGCCTCCCGGTCCGGCGTGTGGAACGGCCGTCGGCCGGTGAGACAGCGGGATTGCGACTATTGCGGTCGCCGATGCGGCCTCGGGCGTCGTCATGGTGAAGAACCTCCGTAAGCGATGGCGCTGAATGTGTGCCGGAGAGGTCAATCAGTCAAATTCATTATATATGTACTTTTAATCGAATTTAGTTGTTGATCTTGGCCCAATGCCAGCCATCAGCATGATTGTCGTGGCGCGGCAAGCGGATCATCATCGCTGTTCGCCCGCGGGCGAACGTCGATGGGTTGCGGAGATTTTAAAGAGATGACGGCGACATTTTGGGATGAACGCTTCGCTGACGAAGAGTTCCTCTATGGGACGGAACCGAATGTGTTTCTGGTCGAACAGGCGCACAGGCTGACAGCGGGGTCGCGCGTGCTCCTTCCCGGCGACGGCGAAGGGCGCAATGGCGTGTGGCTGGCTGGCCGGGGAATGGATGTGCTCTCGGTGGACGCTTCGGCGGTCGGTCTCGCCAAGGCGAAGCGACTTGCCGGCGATCGCGGTCTGTCGATCAACACCGATGTCGCCGATCTCGGCGCCTGGGCTTGGCCGTCCAACGGTTTCGACGCGATCGTCTCGCTGTTTCTCCATTTGGCGTCGCCGGAGCGGGCCTCGATTCACGCGAAGATGATCGAGGCGCTCAAGCCCGGCGGGAGTCTCATCCTCGAAGCTTTTCGTCCCGAACAACTGGGCTACAGCAGCGGCGGGCCGAAGGACCTGGCGTTGCTCTACACGGCGGCGCAGTTGGCGGCGGATTTCCGCGCCGTCGATATTCTCCTTTTGGAAGAGGCGCTCGTCGATCTGGATGAGGGAAAACTTCACAAGGGCCTGGGCGCCACCGTCCGCCTGGTCGCCCGGAAAGCCTGACCGGCTATTGATCCATGTCATCTAAAATGACATGGATCAATAGCGTCTATACGACGCCGTCGCCTCCGGCTCCGGCAGGCTCAAGCGCCGCTCGGGCGATAGTGGCCCCCTTCATTTGAGATGAAACGTGCCACTATCGCTCCAGAGGTGGCCCGGCGTTGAACAGATCGGGCACGCCCAATTCGCGGCTGCGGCGATGTTCCAAGGCCTGGGCATATCGGCGCAGCGCATAGGCTTCGGTCAGATAGCCGATGACGCGGCGGTCGTCGTCGCCGGCCAGCACCGGCAGAGCCTCGGCCTCGGCTTCGGAAAAGCTGGCCATGGCGCTTTTCACATGCTGGTTCGGCAGCAGGAAATGACGCCGATCATTGGCCAAATCGGCGGCCACCAACCCGGCGGCGGCGGCATTGAGATCGCTGTCGTGCGCCGTGGTCACATCGATCAGTCCGGCATAATGATCCGCCGCGTCGACGACAAAGACGCGGCTCACCGACCCCAGCGGCACCATCTCGCGCAGACGCGCCAAAGGAACCTCTTGGCGCACCGTCTTGGGGTCGCCGCGCATCATGCGGCCAACGGTCAATTCGGAGACCCAGCCGACGTCGTGACCGCCGCGGATGGCGACGCCACGCTGATGGAATCGCCATGTCGAGAAGGAATAACCGAAGCGATAGCGCGTGGTCAGAGAGGCCGTGACCACCCCGGCCAGGACGCAAAGAGCGATTTGAAAGTCTCCGGTCACTTCGAGAACCAGCAGCACCATGGTCAGGGGGGCGCCGACGATCGAGGCGGCGACCGATCCCATGCCGACCAGCATGAAGACCAGTTGATGCTCGCCGCCCCACGGTCCCAGTAGGCCGAAGGTCTTGGCCAAAATGGCGCCGAACAGGCAGCCGATGAACAAGGAGGAACTGAACAAACCACCGCGAAAGCCGGCGCCGATGGAGAGCGCCGAGGCGAGCATCTTGGCCAGCAGCAGGCCGCACAGCAGGCCGAGGACAGGCGTGTCGGCGTACAGATTCTGAATGCCGCCATGTCCGCTGCCCAGGACCTGCGGAAAGGCGAGGGCGAGCCCGCTTAACCCCATTCCGCCGACGGCGGGGCGCAACCAATCGGGGGTCGGCAACCGGCGCAGCGCCGTCTCGCACCAACCGACCATCTTCATGGTCACGATCCCCACGCCCCCGGCGGCGATGCCCAGTAATCCGAACAACGGATATTCCCAGTGATGGACCAAAAGGCCGGGTGTTTCGACGAGAAGGACCGGGGCGCCGCCGATGGTGCCACGCATCACCAAGGTGCCGGTCAAGGCGGCCATGGCCACTTGGGCGAGGGTCGCCGGGCTGTAGCTGCCAAGGATCAATTCAAAGGCATAGAAGGCGCCGGCCAGGGGCGCATTGAAGGCGGCGGCGATGGCGGCGGCCGATCCGGCGGCGACGAAGACGCGCAAATCGGCGCGGCGTAGATTGAGGAATTGCCCGGCGACCGAGAGCAGGCCGGCGCCCAGTTGCGTGTAGGCCGCTTCCATGCCGACCGATGCCCCGGCGGCATTGGACACCAAGGTGGAGGCGGCCAGGCGCAGGCTGTCGGCGAATGACATGCGACCGCCGTAGAGAGCGTTGGCCTCGACCGGGTCGACGATATTGTGGGAGCGCATCCGCCGACTGACCATCGCAAGCCCGCCGATGATCAGCCCGCCGAGGGCAGGCACGCCGAGCAGGCGGTAAAAATCAACGCCGCGCCCGCTGCTCAAATAGGTCCCGGCTGCCAGATCGAAGTCGTAAACATGCAACCAGGCCACCGCTTGGTGGAGCATCACCACGATCAGACCGACGATAGCGCCCAGCGGCGCACAGAGCGCGATCAGCGCCGGCTCGCTGTTGCGCACGCCGTGACGGTTGATAAGAGCGTTGACGCCGTGCCACCACCGATGCGCCACCGTCGCTTGTCGTTCGCGCTGGATCATGACGGAGCCTTCCTGAGGCGCCTGGAATTTAACAAGATGGGCTCACACCTTGAAAAATCCATGGGTGGCGGCGAACGACATCCCCACCGGCGGCTTTTCCTCACGCGTGCATGAGTTTGGACGGTTGGCGCCGGGTGATCCGGTAGACGGCGGCGGGCGGGATGTTGAGATAGGCCCGTCCGATGCAGGTCGCCTTGAGACCCAGACGGTCGAGGATGCGTCTGGAAATCGGGCAACTGGGGCCGTAAGTGAACTGAAAGAACGCACCACCGGGACGCAGTCTGCCAATGGCGCCGGCGAGAATGGCGAAGACCTTCTTCGGCGGCATCGACAATAGCGGCAGTCCGCTGACCACCGCGCCGAATGGGGTGCCGTCAAACAGATGACAGCGGTCCAGATGCGCCGCGTCCATCCGAAGGACCCGCGTTCCCGGAAACCGATCTTTCAGAAGTTCGAAGAAATTTGCGCCATATTCGACCAACGTCAGATCTTCCGCGGCGAGGCCGCGCGCCAGCAGGGCGCGGGTGAAAACACCGGTGCCGGGGCCAAGCTCAAGAACAGGACCGGACGACGGCGTGATCTCACGGGTGATCAATTCGGCCAAGGCCTCGCCGGAGGGCGCGATGGCGCCGACACGAAGCGGATCCAAGGTCCAAGCCTGTAGGAATGACAGAACATCGGGCATCGTGATGTCATGTTTTTTGAGCCGAAACATGGGTCGGGACGCGGCATCACTGGCGCGAGACATCCTATGACTCTCCATGTTGCTGGGCACCTTCTCGTGGGGACATTACAGTTTCGAGGGGCAACCGCGGACGGCGCCATGGTACCGTAAAAAGTGGCATAATTGTGGCTTGGGCGTGAATTCCCAATTCCGCAGTCTCTGCCTGATCGTCCGAACCTGTTCACCGGACGACGTGACCAAACTAGTCTTACCTCAACCGGCCGCGCCTGTCACCAGGGCGGCGGCGGCGGCGACAACGGCATCGACGCTGAGGCTGCCCATCAAACTGTCTTGCCGGCGATGATCGAAATCGGGCGCGCCGACAAGCTCTTCGTAACTTTCCACGGTACGAACCACGGCCGTGCGTCGGCCCCAGGGACGATAACGCCATTCCGGGCTGGGGCCGAACAAACCCAGCGTTGGGATATCGGCCGCGGCCGCCAGATGCATCAGCCCGGAATCATTACCGATATAGAGCGAACAGCGCCGAAGTAAAGCGGCGGCATCCAGCAGATGCGGGATGCCGATGAAATCGAGACGGTGTGCCGGGTGGATGGCGGCGAGAACGGGTTCGGCCATCTTGCGCTCGTTTTCGGCGCCGAAGACGGCGACCCGGGCTCCCGGCCACGGGCCGTCGGCGGCGGTGAGCCGCGTGACGGTTTCGGCGAAGCGCGCGGCCGGCCATTGTTTGGCGCCCCAATTGGCGGTTGGTCCGATGGCCAGCACGGCCGGCCCCTCGCCGAGGCGGGTCCGGGCCTCGGCATCCCTTGCCGGATCGATCCACAATCGGGGCGCCGGCAGGCGCGGCAGTTTCAACTGGCGGGCCACTTCCTCGATGCGGTGCTCGCGGCGTTTGGCCGGTCGGAACATCAAGCGGCGTTCGGCCGGCAATGTCCAGCCGATCAAGGAGCCGCGCAAATCGGCAACCACCCGCCAGTGCCGCGAGTGGGCGGCGCGCCACAAATCCAGCCAATGGCCGATGCGGCCGCGGCGGATCAGCAGATGAACCCGTTCGAGGTCAGGCAAGTCGGCGAACAAAGGAGCGCAGACGCTTCCACACGCCACCGTCACCGGCTCTTGCGGGTAGGTTTCGATCAGTTGCGCCAACACGCCCGACGACAGTACCGCATCGCCGATACGGTTCGAGGTGATGAACAGCAGACCGGACGGCGTGCTCAGAGCTGCCACCGGCGCAGTCCCGCGGGGAGTTCGATTCGTCGCCACATCCCTTTGATGTCGGCGACCAACCCATCCGGACGCACCAAGGCGGCGAAGGTTTCGCTTTTAAAATCCAGATAGGGCCGGTGTGGCACGGCACCGACCAGACAATCATAATCGCCGTCATCGAAACGGGCCAGCAAGGGCAGGCCATAGACCCGCATCGCTTCGTCGGGATCGGCGAAGGCGTCATGCACATGCACGTCGTGGCCCTTGGCCTTCAACGCGGCGATGACGTCGACCACCTTGGTGTTGCGAAGGTCGGGAACATTTTCCTTGAAGGTGAGGCCGAGCACCAGGATGCGCGACGGCTTGTTTCCCAGGACGTCATCGATGCGGTCGGCGACGAAGCCGCCCATGGCGTCGTTGAGTCTCCGGCCAGCCAGGATGACTTCCGGGTGATAGCCCAGGTTCTGAGCGCATTCGGCCAAATAGAACGGATCGACGCCGATGCAATGGCCGCCGACCAGCCCCGGCTGGAAGTTCAAGAAATTCCATTTGGTGGCCGAGGTCTCCAGCACGTCCTGCACCGAGATGTCGAGCCTTTGGCAGATCATCGTCACTTCATTGATGAAGGCGATATTGATATCGCGCTGGGCGTTTTCGATGACCTTGGCGGCTTCGGCGACCCGGATGCTGCTGGCGCGATGCACGCCGCCGCTGGTGATGCTGCCGTAAACGGCGGCCAAGGTGTCGGTCACCTGCTCGGTCTGGCCGGCGATGACCTTGACGATGCGGTCCACCGTATGGTCGCGGTCTCCCGGATTGATCCGTTCGGGGCTGTAGCCGAGGAAAAAGTCGCGACCGCAAACGCCGCCCGACGCGTCGGCCAGAGCGGGACCGCAAATGCCTTCGGTGAGGCCCGGATAGACGGTGCTTTCGAAAACGACGATAGCCCCTTTGCCCATCATCGTGCCGACGGTGCGGCAGGCTTTGAGCAAAGGCGTGAGGTCGGGTTTGTTGTCGGCGTCGACCGGGGTCGGCACGGTGACGATATAGATATCGGCGCCGCGCAGCTTTTCGGCGTCATGGCTCAATCGCAAGGTGCTGCCGCGCAGAGCCGTGGTTTCGACCTCGCCGGTTCGGTCGATTCCCGATGCCAATTCGGCGATGCGTCCGGGATGGATATCGAAGCCGATGGTGGGAAAGTGACGGGCGATGGCCACCGCGAGAGGAAGGCCGACATAGCCGAGGCCTATGATCGCGATGCGCGGATGAGACATGGGAACACCTTAGTAAACCGGATGGGGCCTGCACTTTCCCCCGGCGCCGCTTGCGCTGTCAAGAAACGAGGCGAGAGCGGCCGCCGTTACGTCGCTTTTCGGAAAACGGCGGTTGGATTATTATCCTACGGTAGAATATCGGCGAGTGGCGGCCTATCTGGGAACTATCGGAGGGTCGGGCGCGGTCCGAAGACGATCCATCTGGGGGGTTAGAGAAGCGGATTGACGGTGCTTTGGCGTTGGGTGTTTCTTTGCTGCTTGTTGCTGCCCGCCAGCGTCCGGGCGGCCGAGCCGGCGGATGTGCCGCCGCTGACCGTTGTCTCCGACGACAACTATCCCCCCTATATTTTCCGCGACGGCGACGGAACGCTGCAAGGCTATCTGGTTGACGCCTGGGCGCTTTGGGAACGCAAAACCGGACGGCCGGTGCGTCTGATCGCCACCGATTGGGTCAAAGCGCAGCAGATGATGATCGCCGGGCAAGGCGATGTCATCGATACCATCTTCCAGACGCCGGAACGCGAAAAGCTCTATGATTTCACACCGCCTTACGCGGACATCCCCGTCCCCATCTATGTGCATGCCTCGATCGGCGGAATCACCAATACCAACGGTTTGCGGGGGTTTCTCGTCGGGGTGAAGGCGGGCGACGCCTGCATCGATCGCTTGAGGGTCGAGGGATTGGCCTCCTTCCAGGTTTTCGACAGTTATGTGGATCTGGTCGATGCCGCGGTCGCGGACAAGATCAAGATCTTTTGTTTGGACGAACCGCCGGCCAACTATCTTCTCTATCGCGCCGCTGCCGACGGCGCCTATTACAAAGCCTTTACGCTCTACAGCGGACAATTTCATCGCGCCGTCCACAAGGGAGACCGGCAAACCCTGGATCTGGTCGAACGCGGTTTCGCCGCCATGACCGCCGCCGAGCGTCAGGCGCTGCAAGACAAATGGATGGGGGCCAGAAATACGCCCTTCCCCATGATCTATATCATCTATGGCCTTCTGGCCGCCGTGACGATCGGCGGGGTGCTGGCCAGCTGGATTTTCGCGTTGCATCACCAAGTGTGGCGACGGACGATGGAACTCGATCAGCAACGTTCCCGGTTGCGGGCCGTGCTGCAGACCATTCCCGACCTTGTTTGGCTCAAGGACGCCGACGGCGTTTATCTGACCTGCAATCCGCCCTTCGAGCGGTTTTTCGGAGCCCCCGAATCCGAGATCGTTGGGAAGACCGACTTTGATTTCGTCGATGCCGAATTGGCCCGGTTTTTCCGCGAGAAGGATCAACTCGCTATCGCCGCCGGAAAACCGTCGGTCAACGAGGAATGGGTGACCTTCGCCTCGGATGGAAGACGGGCGCTGCTGGAGACCATCAAAACGCCGATGAAGGACGACTTCGGCACCTTGGTGGGTGTCTTGGGGATTGCCCGCGACATCACGCAAGCCCGCGGTGTCGAAGCCGAGCTTCGGCGAAGCGAAGCGCTGCTGCAGCAATCCCAACGGTTGGCCTCGATCGGCCATTTTGTTCTTGATGAGGAGTCAGGCCGGCTGAAGACGTCGTCGGTGTTCGATCAAATCTTTGGGATCGAGGCCGACCATCCTCGGAGTTTCGCGGCGTGGCTGGCCTGGGTTCATCCCGACCACCGCACGGCCTTTGCCGAGCGGATGCGCGACTTCTTGCGTGAGGGCGGACAGTTCGAGTGGGAATATCCCATCCTGCGGACCAGTGACGGGACCGAGCGTTGGGTGAAAATGTCGGCCGAGTCACGGCTGGACAAAGAGGGTCGGCCGGCGAATCTCTTCGGCAATGTCCAGGACATCACCGAACATAAAACGGCCGAAGCGGAAATCCAGCAATTGGCCTTCTTCGATCCGTTGACCAAATTGCCGAACCGTCGCCTGCTGCTGGAACGGCTGTCGCGGGCCAAAGCGGCAAGCGCGCGCAACGCCATCTGCGGCGCGCTGATTTTTATCGATATCGACAATTTCAAGACCCTGAATGATACCAAAGGCCACCAGGTCGGCGATTTGCTGTTGCAGGACGTCGCCAAACGTTTGAATTCCTGCGTTCGGCAGGGTGATACGGTGGCGCGGTTCGGCGGCGATGAATTCATCGTGATGGTCGAGGCGTTGAGCGGCAAGATCGAAGAGGCAACGGTTCAGGCCGACGCCATTGGCGAGAAGATCCTGCTTCACCTGGCGCAGCCTTACAGTTTGGCGGGCTATCAGCATCATTGCGCCGCCAGCCTCGGCATTACCTTGTTTTCCGGGACCGATGTCTCCAACGACGATCTGCTGAAGCAAGCCGATCTCGCCATGTATCAGTCCAAGGCGGCTGGACGGAACACCAAGCGCTTCTTCGATCCGCAAATGCAAAATGCGTTGGCGGCGCACACGGCTCTCGAAGACAGCTTGCGTCGGGCCGGCGGCGCGAAGGAATTCATTCTCTATTACCAGCCGCAGATGGCGAGGAACGGGGACTTGGTGGGGGCCGAGGGATTGATCCGATGGCGCCATCCGACACGGGGTCTGGTTTTGCCCGGAGAATTCATTCCGGTTGCGGAATCATCAAATCTGATCCTGTCGATCGGTCTTGAGGTGTTGGAGATGGCCTGTCGGCAACTTGTCGCCTGGAGCGCCGAGCCGGCGACGCGTGCGTTGAGCCTGGCCATCAACGTCAGTGCGCGGCAGTTTCATCATCCGGCCTTCGTCGAGGACGTCCGCCGGACCCTGGACAGCTTCGCGGGCGCCAGTCCGGCGAAGCTCAAGCTGGAGTTGACCGAAAGCGTCCTGTTGCAAGACATTGACGATTGCGCCGTGAAAATGACCGCGTTGCAGAATCTGGGGGTGCGGCTGTCGCTCGATGATTTCGGAACCGGTTATTCGTCGTTGGCCTATCTCAAGCGGCTGCCATTCAGCCAGCTCAAGATCGATCGCTCTTTCGTCCGCGACGTGCTCGTCGATTCCAACGATGCGGCGGTCGCCCGCACCATCATTCTGCTGGCCAAGTCTTTTGGACTGAAAGTGATCGCCGAAGGCGTCGAGGAAGAGGCGCAATGGCAATTCCTGACGGCGGAAGGATGCGATGAAGCGCAAGGCTATCTGTACGGCCGTCCCATGCCCGCCGACGAATTCCTGGCCTTTGCCAAAAGCCGATTGCCGGTGATGTGACGCGCCTGGTTGCGAAACGTCGGAATTCTTGGGGAAATTGGCGGTTTTTGGGGATCACGGATGAACTCAGATGCCGCTTCGCGGCTCACAGATACGACGGATGAGATTTCCGGCGCGGCGCTCAGGCAATCGCGCGAGCGACTCTCAATTGATCCCGATGGGCTGCTGTGATCAAGAGACTTGGTTGAACCGCCAAGGCGCCAAATCCGCCAAGGGGTTTGATGAGCCGCCATGGGACGTGTCCAAGCGTTTCGCTCTTGTTTTTGCGCGCAGGCATCTCACCGGCGAGGTGCGGATTGGGAATGCTCGATGCGGCTGAGATAGACCGTCGCCTTGGCGTTCTTGGCGCCTTGGCGGTTCCTTGGACAGGGGCCCCCTCTTCCGCATTGCAGCAGAGGGGATAGAGTGGCGTGCGACCTGACGAAATCCCCTTCAGAACGCGTCCCACCGGGTCGAGCCCGATGGTCCGTGGATTGCCGGGTCAAGCCCGGCAATGACGGAAAATGGAGCATTGCCGTCAGCGTCGCCGGCTGTTAGTGTTCGCTCATGCGTACGTTTTCGCCCTCTTCACGTTGGTGGTGGTCCGTCAAGTAACGGACGGTCGCCTATGTCTTTATCACCAGGCCGTCTCGGGTTCGAGGCGGCTTTCGAATTTTTAAGACGAGCGCACGCAAGACCGAGCCCGAGGCCTCTCAAAAAAGCCCAGGAGCAGGTCTTATGTCTCAGCATTCCTATCAGACTCGCGGCGGAATCGCCGTTCATCGCTCGGTGGAGCCGATCGTCTATCCCGGCGACGCTCCCGCCCTGGCCCGTCGGCTCGACCGGCAGCGGGGCGTGTTGCTGTCGTCCAGCTTTGAGTTTCCCGGCCGCTATACCCGTTGGGACATCGGCTTTGCCGATCCGCCGCTGGCGATCACCGCGCGCGGCCGCCATTTCGTCATCGAGGCCCTGAACGCGCGCGGCCGGATTCTGTTGCCGGCGTTCACCGCGATGCTGGACGGCATGACGGCGGTCAGGCTCGGCGCTGGTGGCGAGAGTCGCATTGAAGGTGACGTCGCCGGCGCGCCGGGCCGGTTTCCGGAGGAAATGCGCAGTCGCCAACCCAGCGTGTTTGCCCTCCTGCGGGCCGTGACCGATCTCTTCGGCACGCCTGAGGATCATCATCTCGGTCTTTACGGCGCCTTCGGTTATGACCTTGTCTTCCAGTTCGAACCGATGGATCTGCGCTTGCCCCGCGCCGCGGATCAGCGCGATCTGGCCCTCTATCTGCCCGACGAAATCCTGATCGTCGATCACATGCGCCAGACGGCGTCGATCCGGCGGTACGATTTTACGGTGGACGGTCGCTCCACCAGCGGATTGCCGCGAGAAACGGCGCCGGCTCCTTACCAGGACCAACCCTTGGGCGCCATACCGCCCGAGAGCGATCATGCGCCGGGGGAATATGCGGCGATGGTGGAGCGCGCGCGCGACGCTTTTGCTCGGGGCGATCTGTTCGAAGTGGTGCTCGGCCAGCTTCTCACCGAGCCCTGCCGCGAAGCGCCGAGCGAAATTTTCCGCCGGTTGCGGCAGACCAATCCGGCGCCCTATGGCACGCTGATGAACCTCGGAGAGGGTGAATTTCTGGTTGGCGCGTCTCCCGAGATGTTTGTCCGGGTCGAAGGAAAGCGGATCGAGACCTGCCCGATCAGCGGCACCATCCGGCGCGGCGTCGATGCGCTCGAAGACGCGCTACGCATCCGCGAACTGCTCAACTCGACCAAGGACGAAGCCGAGTTGACCATGTGTACGGACGTCGATCGCAACGACAAATCCCGGGTTTGCGAGGCGGGCAGCGTGCGGGTGATCGGCCGTCGGCAGATCGAGCTCTATTCCCGCTTGATCCATACCGTCGATCATGTTGAAGGGCTCCTGCGGCCGGAATTCGACGCCCTCGACGGTTTTCTCAGTCATGCCTGGGCGGTGACCGTAACCGGCGCGCCGAAACGCTGGGCGATCCGCTTTGTCGAACAGGAAGAAAAGAGCGCGCGGCGGTGGTATGGCGGCGCCATCGGGGCCATCACCTTCGACGGCGACATGAACACCGGTCTGACGCTGCGGACGATTCGCATGAAGGACGGTCTCGCCGAAGTGCGGGTGGGCGCGACATTGCTTCATGACAGCGAACCGGTGGCGGAAGAAGCCGAAACGCGGCTGAAAGCCTCGGCGATGTTTGCCGTGCTCCGCAACATAGGCTCTCCGGCTCCGGCCGCGTTCTCCCGACCGGCGGCCAAAGCCGGGGGGCCGCGCGTCCTCCTGATCGATCATGAGGACAGCTTCGTCCATACGTTGGCCGGCTATTTCCGCGCCGTCGGCGCCGAGGTGGTGACCATGCGGCCCGATTTCGCCCGTGCCGAATTGCAGGCCGGTCACCAGGCCGATCTCGTCGTCCTTTCTCCCGGCCCCGGCCGGCCGGCCGATTTCGCGATGAATGAAACCCTTGCCTTGTTGATCAAACGTCAGTTGCCGATCTTCGGTGTCTGCTTGGGGCTGCAAGGAATCGTCGAATATTTCGGAGGCTCGCTCGACCAACTCGATCTGCCAATGCATGGCAAGCCGTCCGAGGTGAAGGTGGTCGGCGGCCGTCTGCTGGCTGGACTGCCCAAGGACTTTATCGTCGGGCGTTATCACTCCCTGTATGCGCGACGTGCGAGTCTGCCGCGCGATCTGGTGGTGAGCGCCGAAACGGCGGACAGGGTGGTCATGGCGATCGAACATGTGTCTTTGCCGATCGCCGCGGTGCAATTCCATCCCGAATCGGTGATGACCGCCGCCGATCTCGGTCACCATCTGATCGAACGCACGTTGACGGTCCTGACCGCTGAAAGGGTGATGGCCTGAGACGTGTCATCTGACGGGCATTGACCGGACGGTTCTTTTCGCCGCAAATCGGCGGAAGCCATTCACTGCCGGAGAGCCGCTATGCCTGTCGTCATCTGTCCCGACACATCGGCTTTGAGCGAACAGGCTGCGGCCCTGGTCGCCGGAGCCATCGGGGCCAATCCGAAGTTGGTGTTGGGGCTTGCCGCCGGGGCAAGCCCCATCGGGCTCTATCAAGCGCTGTTGCGACGCCAGGCCGAGGGGCTCGATGTTTCCGGCGTCACGCTGTTCGGTCTCGATGACTATTTCGGTTTGGCCGAAGATCATCCCGGCCGGTTACGGGCCAGCCTCCAGCGGCATTTTCTGTCCGGGCTCGATGTCTCGCCGGCAAACATCCATTGGCCGGATGTCCCTCCTCAGTCCGGCATCGCCGCCGCTTGCGCGGCCTATGAGCGGAGCATCGCCCTGGCCGGCGGCATCGATCTGCAGATCTTGGGTATCGGCGCCAACGGCCATATCGCGTTCAACGAGCCCGGCTCCAGTCTGGCCTGCCGGACCCGACTGGTCCATTTGAGCGCCGCAACTCGTCGCGCCAACGCGGCGTCGTTCGCACCCGGCGAGACGCCGGAGGCGGCGATCACCCAAGGGATCGGCACCATTCTCCAGTCCCGCCGCATCGTTTTGCTGGCCAGCGGCGAGAGCAAGGCGGCGGCGATCGCCGGAGCGGTCGAAGGTCCCCTCACCGCCATGCTTCCGGCCTCGGCTCTGCAATTACACCCGGAGGTCACCCTGTTTCTCGACCCTGCTGCCGCCAGTCAACTCGCTCGGCGTGACGACTATGACGCCGAGATCGCCCTGCTGCGGCGGCATGGGTTGTTTGTGTAAAGGTGGTGCGGCGTCATGCGGAGGGGCCCGTCTTCGCCGCCGCCGCCGTCTCGAGGACGATGTCGGAGTCCCGCCAGAAGGCATTTCGTCGCAGCTTGCGCGGAAAAATGCTCTACATCGGTTGGTTGCGTTACTATGCCGCTTGGACTGGGTGGCTCGCGGTCTTCTTTGCGGCGTTGCTTTCCTTCCGCCGATCCCGCACTCTCAACCTGGGAGTTGGTAGTGCGTAACGCTTGTTCCCTCTGTTCACATTCGACGGGACGTCGCCCATGGCAATCGTTGGAACGACACGGCTGACGGTTCGCGCACGCGTGGCTCTGGTAACGCTGCTCAACACCATTCTTCTCGGCTGTTCCGTTGCCGTCATCAGTGTCATCATTCTTAACCGAGATGCCGACAAAAGCGCTCACGAAGCGATCGACCGCAACATGCGGGTGGCTTGGCACGAGCTTCTGGCCCGTGGCCAGACCTTTCGGATCGTCGACGGCAAAATGCTGGCCGACAGCACGGTGCTCAACGAGAACTACCCGATCGTCGACAAAGTGGCGGAACTGGTGGGGGGCACCGCCACCATATTCATGGGAGACACCCGAGTCGCCACCAACGTCAAGAAGAACGATGGGAATCGGGCCATCGGCACCAAGCTGGCCAAGAACGCCGCTTATGACTCCGTGTTTGGCCAAGGCAAACCGTTCCGGGGGATCGTCGACATTCTCGGCACCCCCTACGTCACCGGCTATGACCCGATCTTCGATGGTCGCCATGAGGTGATCGGGATTCTCTATGTTGGCATTCCGACGTCCGAGTTTTTCAAATCGGCGGATTCCATGATTGTTTGGACGATCGGCACGATTGCCGTGTTCGGTATCGCCGGTTTTGCCGCCGCCTTTGTCCTGGCCGGGATCAGTATCGTGCGCCCGCTCAATGCGATCAGCGAGGGGATGCACGCCGTGGCCTCGGGGGATCTCGACCGGCCACTGAATCTGGGGCATCGCGAGGATGCCATCGGAAAAATGGGTGAAGCTCTGAGTGTTTTCCGCAACAACGCCATCGAGAACCGCAGTCTGCGCGCCCATCAGGAAGACGAAGCCCGGCGGGCGGCGGTCGACCGGCGCCAAGCGCTGAACGCCATGGCGGACCGCTTCGAGGGCGAGGTCATGAACACGGTCGAGGCCGTTACCGGTTCCGCCACCGGACTGCGGGGATCCGCCGAAGCCTTGTCGGTGGCTGGCCAGCAGGCTTGGGCGCAAATCACCCGAGTCAGCGGTCAAGCTCAAGAGGCGACGTCAAGCGTGGAGACGATTGTCTCTTCGGTCGAGGCCATGGCGTCCTCAATTTCCGGAATCGGCCAGCAGGTGGAGCAGGCCGCGCAAATTTCCAAGACGGCTTCGGATGAAACCGTGCGGACCAACGAACTGGTCAGGGCGTTGGCGAACTCCGCCGAGCGAATCGGCGAAGTGGTTCAATTGATCAATGTTATCGCCAATCAGACCAATCTCTTGGCATTGAATGCGACGATCGAGGCCGCGCGCGCTGGAGATGCTGGGAAAGGCTTTGCCGTGGTCGCCAATGAGGTCAAGAACCTGGCCAACCAGACGGCGAAAGCGACCGGGGAGATCGGTGCCCAGATCGCTGCGGTGCAGCAAGATACGCATCGGGCCGTCGAGGCCATCCAGGGCATCGGAACGGTTATCGAGCGCATTCGCGACATATCCTCGGACATTGCCTCGGCTGTCGAGGTGCAAGGGGCGGCCAGCCATGACATCGTTCGCAATGTCCAGTATACCGCTCGCTTTACCCACGAGGTCTCGGACGCGATCGGTGATATCGCCAAGGTGGCGACCAGCACCGGCGAAGCGTCGAATCAGGCACTGACGTCGGCTATCGAACTGGCGAAGAACTCCGATCGCCTGCGCGACGAAGTCGTCGGTTTCCTGACAGTGGTGCGCAAAGGGTAAATCGCCCGATTGGCGGGAGATGCGACTGGCTCTACGTCTTCGCCCGGTTCGCCACCAGCATCGATTCCAAGATCTGATCGGATATTTCTTTGACCGATCCAGGCGCGTGCGACAGAAACAGCGTATTGGTCCTGTCGCTCTCGCCGATGGATTTCAGCGTGTCGAAATATTGGGTGACCAGAACCAATTGCATGACATCCGAGGTCGAGGCCCCGTCGACGACTTTTTGAAATTGCTCGATCGAGCCTTGCAGGCCTTCGATGATGGCGCGCCGTTGATTGGCGATGCCCTGGCCTTGCAGGGCTTTGCTTTCGGCTTCGGCTTCGGCCTTCTTGACCACCAGGATCTTTTCGGCTTCGCCGCGGGCGGCGGCGGCGACCTGTTCGCGTTGCGCCGCGTTGATATCGTTCATCGCCGACTTCACTTTGGCGTCGGGGACGATATCGGTGACCAGCACATTGACGATTTCATAGCCAAATCCGGCCATGTCGGCGTCGAGTTCCTGTTTCACGGCGGCGGCGATCCCGGATTGGCTGGCAAACACTTCGTCCAACGTCATGCCGGGAACATGTCCGAGGATCACCTGTTCGACATAGGCTTGGATTTGCTCCACGGGGTTGGACAGCTTGTAGTAGGCGTCATAAACCTTCTCGGGACGCACCCGGTTTTGCACGGAAATGGGGATGGTGACGAACACGTTGTCCTTGGTTTTCGTCTCCATGGTCAAGGTGATCTGATTGACGCGCAGGCTGACTCTGCCGGCAATCGCGTCAATGTAGGGCCATTTCCAGTTCAATCCCGGATTGGCGACGCGCAGAAATTTCCCAAATCGGACGATGACGGCAACCTCGGCGGTGCTCACCGTGAAGAAACTCCCAACGATGATCGAGAGTACGAAGAGCGCGAGAACGGCAAGGGCAAACCAATAAACTATGTTAGTAAAAAATATGTCCATTATTGTCTCCACTTTCAACAACTTATATATTTATAGATATATTACTCCAATGAAATGACTATTCTGGAATTTTCGTCGTGTTTTTCAATATCGACGACGGTTCCTATGAAATTTTCTTTATTTGCGTTGATAATGCTCTCGATATCGATTCCGTCGGCTTCGAGGTCGGCTTTAACTTTTTTTGGCACGAATTTGAAGGCGGTGCTGATCAGGAACAGGGGCAGAGTGACGGTGGTCTTCAGTTCTTCCTGAGCATAAATGCGGATTTTCAAGGATGCCATGGTCGGGAGTCCTCATGACTGTGTTCGATTGCAAGCATTGCGAGCAATTCCTTGAAAGTCAATCTGACGCCGGAAAACATCATGGTGATGTCACCGATCCGGGGCCGTGCGACAATGCCGGTCTCAGACTATTCACGAATGGACAGTGTCGATGGACCGCTTCGATTGTGATCGGATGTTTGTCGCGGTTTTGGAGACGGGAAGTTTCGCCCGCGCCGCCCGGCGGCTCGGCACCAGTTCCGGTCAGGCGTCCAAACTCGTTTCAAAACTCGAGTCCGATTTAGGTGTTCGGCTGCTCAATCGCACGACCCGCGCTTTGTCGCCGACCGAGGTCGGGCAGGCTTATTTCGAACGGGTCAAGGCGCTGATCGAAGAGTTTGAATCCCTGGATGCCGCGGTTCGCAACGCGTCCGGCGTGGCGACCGGCCGCTTGCGCCTTTCGGTGCCCTTGTCGTTCGGCACGCGCCAACTGGCGCCGGTGCTGATGGCCTTCGCCAAGGCATTTCCGGACATCCAACTCGATGTGAGTTTTTCCGACCGTCTGGTCAGTCTGATCGACGAGGGCTTCGATGCGGCGATCCGCGTCGGCAACCCCAACGACACCACGTTGATCGCGCGGCGTCTTTGCGACATGCGAGTCGTCGTCGCGGCGTCGGCCGATTATGTGAAGCAGCGCGGCGCGCCCGGCGCGCCGGTCGACCTCGCCCGCCATGACTGCATCATCGACACCAATTTCCGCGAACCCTACCTCTGGCGATTCCGGGGTGGCACGGAGTCCGCCGAGACCACGGTTTCGGTGAGCGGCCGCTTGCGATTTTCCAATGCGGAGGCCTGCCTGGCGGCGGCGGAAGCCGGATTGGGCATCGCGCGCATTCCGAGTTTTCTGGCCGGGCCGCGCTTTCGAACCGGCGACGTCGTCCCGTTGCTCCAAGACTGGGAGGACCGGCCGCTCGGCGTTCATGTCCTCTATCCCCCCGGCCGCCATTTGGCGCACAAAGTCCGCGTGCTCGTCGACTTCCTGGCCGCGCAATTTCGCGGCGAACCGTCTTGGGACCGCGGATGGTGACAAAGTCCGCTATTCATTCCAATTTGGAAGCAAAGAACGCGAAATTCTCCGGATAATCATTTTTCGCGAAAGAGCTCATCGTCTTGTCAGAGGCGAGCGATCGCCTATCAGACAAGGAGACCATCATGATCGATCATCGTACGGCACCTTACGGTGCTTTTATCCTCCGTCTTTCCCTGGGCGTTCTTTTCCTGGCGCATGCCGCGCTCAAGATCTTCGTCTTCACGCCAGCCGGAACGGCGCAATTTTTCGGTTCGCTCGGTTTGCCGCCGATCCTCGGCTATGTCGCAATCGTCTGGGAAGTGGTGGGCGCCGTGGCCCTCGTTCTCGGCGTCTGGTCGCGCGTCGCGGCTGTCGCCCTGATCCCCATCCTGGTGGGCGCGATCGCCACGGTGCATGGTCCGGCCGGGTTCTTCTTCACCAATGCCAAGGGCGGTTGGGAGTATCCGGCGTTCTGGATCGTCGGTCTGGTGGTTCAGGCTTTGATCGGCGATGGCGCTTTCGCTCTGCGTCCGACGCCCCTCTCCGGCCGCCGGGCATAGGGCGCGTCCCTATGCCCTCGTCCCATTCTTGCCGAGAAGGCGTGAGTCCATGCTTGTGAACGGACAATGGTCTGCCGACTGGCATCCCCTGCAGGCGACGGACGACAAGGGTGGCTTCGTCCGTCAGCTCTCCAGCTTCCGCCATTGGATCACGCCCGACGGCGCGCCGGGTCCGAGCGGAGCGGGAGGCTTCAAGGCCGAGGCCGACCGCTATCATCTCTATGTCGCGCTGATCTGTCCCTGGGCCTCCCGCACATTGATCGCGCGCCGGCTGAAAGGGTTGGACAAGATCATCTCCGTGTCGGTCGTCGAACCGGAACTGACGGCTCAGGGATGGCGTTTCGGCGAGAAGCCGGGTGACGCGGTGAACGGCGCCATCCATCTGCATGAGCTTTATACGAAAGCCGATCGGCGTTACAGCGGACGGGCGACCGTACCGGTTCTGTGGGACAAGGCTCGCCGGACCATCGTCAACAATGAATCGGCCGATATTCTGCGGATGTTCAATTCCGCTTTTCAGACGTTGGTTCCGTCATCGCTCGATCTTTACCCGGAGGATCTGCGGGCGGCGATCGATGCGTTGAACACGCAACTCTACGGGCGTTTGAACAACGGGGTCTATCGGGCCGGCTTCGCTGTCACCCAACAGGCGCATGACGAGGCCGTCGCCGATGTCTTCGGCATGCTCGACGATTTGGAAGGCCGGTTGTCGAGCGGCCCTTATCTGTTCGGCGCGCGATTGACGGAAGCCGACATTCGCCTGTTCGTCACGCTGGTTCGATTTGACGTCGCCTATTACGGCCTGTTCCAATGCGATCGGCGGCGGCTCGCCGATTATCCCAAGCTCAGCGCCTATCTCGCCCATATGCTCGATGTCCCCGGGGTCAGGGAGACGGTCAGCATCGACCATATCAAGCGCGGCTATGAGTCGGTCCGCTTGCCGCGCCGGTGATGCCGGAGACCAGGGCTTGATCCGGCGGGCCAACTGCTCTATTCCCCGTTCCTGGCATTTCAATTGGAAAGCGGGCCTCTCATGTGCGGTTTGGCCGGGTTCATCGATCTTTCGCCGCGTGCCGGGAGCTATGATCTGTCGGCGCAAGGACAGGCGATGGCAGAGACGCTTCGCTATCGGGGTCCCGATGACCAAGGCGTGTGGACCGATCCGGCGGCCGGCATCGCTTTGGCGCAGCGCCGGTTGTCGATCGTCGATCTGTCGCCGGCCGGCCACCAGCCGATGGTCTCGGCCTCGGGCCGTTTCGTCATCACCTACAACGGCGAGGTCTATTCCCACCAGGAGATGCGCCCCGCCTTGGAAGCCCGCGGCATCTCCTTCCGCGGCCATTCCGACACCGAGGTGATTCTCGAATCCTGCGCGGCCTTCGGAATCGCGGCGACCGTCGAACGGTTGATCGGGATGTTCGCCTTTGGCCTGTGGGATCGTCAGGACCGCACCCTGACGCTGGTGCGCGACCGGTTGGGGATTAAGCCGCTTTATTGGGCCGCGTTCGGGGATTTGTTTCTCTTCGGCTCGGAGTTGAAGGCCTTGCGCGCGCATTCCGGCTGGACGGCCGAGATCGACCGCAATGCCGCCGCCGCCTTCCTGCGGCACAATTGCGTGCCGGCCCCCCATTCGATCTATCAAGGCGTGCAAAAGCTGGAGCCGGGCCGCATCCTGACCTTGCGCCAGAGCGGCGGTCGATTGGCGGCGCCCAGCCTTGAAACCTTCTGGGACGCGCGCGCCGTGGCCCGCCTGGGTGTTCGCCACCGTCTGGATTTGAGCGACGACGAAGCTGTCGATCGCCTGGAAACATTGCTGGGCGATGCGACCGGGCGGCGCATGATCGCCGATGTGCCACTGGGGGCCCTGCTGTCCGGCGGGGTCGATTCGTCGGCCGTGGTTGCCCTGATGCAGGCCCAGAGCGATCGCCCGGTCAAGACCTTTTCGATCGGCTTCGATGCCGCCGGTTATGACGAGGCGAAGCACGCCAAAGCGGTGGCCGCTCACCTCGGCACCGATCACACCGAGCTTTATGTGACGCCCGCCGATGCCCTGGCGGTGGTGCCGCGTCTGCCCGAGATGTTCGACGAACCCTTTGCCGATTCCTCGCAGATTCCGACTTTTCTGGTTTCCGAAATGGCGCGGCGCCATGTCACCGTGGCGCTGTCCGGCGATGGCGGCGATGAATTGTTCGCCGGCTACAACCGGCATGTCTTCGCCGCCGGTTCCTGGCGGACCTTGCGGCGGTTGCCCGCGCCGCTCCGGCGCTGTGCCGCAGTCCTTTTGTCCTCGATTCCGCAAGCCGGCTGGGATCGTCTGGCGGCTTGCCTGCCGTCGGGGCGGATTCCGGCGCGGCCGGGCGAAAAATTGCACAAATTGGCCGAGGTGTTGGCCTGTGCCGGCGACGATGCCCTGTACCAGGCTCTGATCAGCCACTGGCGGACCCCCGAACGTTTGATCCAGGGCGCCGTCGAACCGAAAGGCGCCGCCTGGGACAAGACGCTCACCGATGATCTGCCCGATGCGGTCGAGCGGATGCAGTTTCTCGATCAGGTCGGTTATCTGCCGGACGACATCCTGACCAAGGTCGATCGCGCCAGCATGGCGGTGTCGCTGGAGGCCCGCGTGCCCTTGCTCGATCACCGGGTGGTCGAGTTCGCCTGGTCGCTGCCCGGACATTTCAAAATCCGACAGGGAACCAGCAAATGGATCCTGCGCCAGATGCTCTATCGGCATGTTCCGCGCGGCCTGATCGAGCGGCCGAAGATGGGATTTGCCATACCGCTGGCCGACTGGTTGCGCGGGCCGCTCCGCGATTGGGCCGAAGACCTGCTCGATCCGGCCTCGCTGGCCGCCGGCGGCCTGGTCGCCGCCCCGCCGGTTCGTGCCTTGTGGGCCGAGCATCTGGCCGGACGCGATCGGCAATTTCCCTTATGGGATGTCCTGATGCTCGAAGCCTGGCGGCGGCGATGGATGGTATGACGCAAGACGACAGACGAACGGGGCTAATGATGACCATGCGGCGCATTTCCTTGTGCGTCGGCGTGGTGATCGCCCTTTTTATCGCTTTGTTTTCGGGGGGTGTATTCGTGACCTCCCTGTCGGCCCGGTCTCACGCGCTCCAGGCGGTTCGAGAGGCGGTGGCGACGGGCGTCATCGACCGCGTCGTTGTCCTGCCGTTCAAGCCGGGGACGCCGCTGCATGTCTATGCGCCCCACGATTGCCTGATCCTGTCGATGTTGATTCTGCCGCCACTGCCGCAGGATCCCGGGATGGCGGCGGCGGTTACGCCGCTGCAACCGCTTCCGGAAGATCAATTGACAATCCGCTTTCCGGACTATCCACCCTTCCACCAATGCCAGGATCTCGGTCGCGTCGTCGCGGCTCTCGATGCGGGTGATCCGATGCCGACGACGGCCTATTATCACCGCTATCTGCATGGCGATCGGATCTTGGCCGGTCTCGTCCTGGCCATGATGCCGTTTGGCATGGCGAGCGGTGGCCTGCTGCTGATCTGTTGGCTTCTTCTCGGTCTGTTGGCCGCTGTCGCGGTGCGCGATTGGCGTCGTGGCGCCGATCGTCCCCGAGCGATGGCCTTTGTGGCCGTGAGCGTTTGCTTGGCGCTCTTTTATGGCCTGCCGGTCTATGGATGGTCGTTTTCCTTCGCGCCGTCCGACATCGTCATTTTCGCATTTCTTCTGGCGAGTTATCGGTTTCCCCTCTGCCGATTGCGGCCGGATCGCTTTGTCCTGCTGATGAGCCTGTTCGGGGCCTTAACCGCCGCGTTCGAATTTCTGACGGGGGCTATTCCGAGTGGGCTGTCGGCGTTGCTGGTGGCCATCGCGCTCGGAGGGGCTCCGGACCGGAAATGCTTGCAGACCCGCCTTTTCGGCGGCGTCTTCTGGTTCAGTGCGACGGTCGTCTTCTGTTTCGCCGTCAAGATGGCCGTTGTCGCCGCTTTGTGGAGCGGCACCGAACTTTCGGCCTTCGTCGAACAGCTCTCCGCCCGCATGGGGACGAGGGCAACCCTGTCGGCCAACGAAATCACGCAACTCTCCGCCTTAGGCATTTCCGCCGACCATGTTCAGACCAGCCGAACGTTGGCGAGCGCCTATGCCTTGGCGAAGATCGTCTATTTTGGCTGGATTCTCGCCTTTGGATCGCATGCGGCGGGCGCCGCTGTCGTGCTCGGCGGTCCGTTGCTGGCCGTTGCGCGGGGGTCCCGCGCGCTCTTTCGGAGGACATCGGCGATCGGCGGTCGGGATCGTCTTCGGGAATGGACGTTTCTCGCCGTGGTCGGTGTCGCCCCCGCCTGGTATGTGGCCTTTCCCAATCACACCATCGAGCACGCCTTTTTCATGGTCAGACCGATGGTGTGGCCTTTGGCCGTGTTTTTTGCCGGACTCGCTTCGCGATACCGGCAAAAATCTGAATCCGCCTCTCTCTCAATGACGTAGAGCGCGATCAGTCCATCAGCGATTCGAACCGGGCCGCGGCGGCCTGCCAGGTCCATTGGCCCTGACGCTCCAGGCTTGTCTCATGAAAGCGCAGCCACAGCGCGTCGTCGCTCAGCAGGCGGATCGCCGCCGTGGCGAAAGCGGCTTGGCCCTTGACGACGAAACCGGTTTCGCCATCGACCACCCGTTCCCGCATGCAGGCGATGTCCTCGACGACACCGGGCAATCCCATGGCTTGCGGTTCGGCGGCGGCAAAGCAGAAGGTTTCCCCCGGATCGCCGCGATAGAGAAAGGCGCGGGCCTGTTTGATCTCTTCGACCAATTGGCTTTTGGCCACCGGGCCACGCAAGATCACCCCGTGATCGGCCAACTGCGCGGCCTTGTCGAGCATCGGCGCCATGCGTTGGGCATTGGCGGCGCCAAGGCTGCCATAGATGCTGCTGCCGGCGAACACATGCAATTCGGCGCCGGGAACGCGGGGCCAGATCCGTTCGGCCCAGACGTCCAGCAACCAATCGAGCGAGCGCAACGGATTGGACAGGAAGATGGCGCGGGGCGGCGGAGCGCTGTCGCGTTTCGCGGTCCCCAGAAACAAAGGCGTGATTCCCAAGGGAATGATTGTGCGGGCCCCGCCGGCGGCCCACTCCGGGTAAGTCGACAAATGGCTGGCGCCGGAAAACACGATCACCGGCCGATAGCGCAGCAACGGCCACTGATAGCGCAATTTCAGCAGATAATCGGCCGGATTGTGGATCCAGAACACGCGGCGCCGGGCATTCTTGCAGCGGCCGATCAATTGGTATCCGCGGTTGGCGATATAAAGGTCGGCGGCATCCGGGATGCCCATCGTCCGGCTGGCATCCAAGGGCGTCCAACGAACACCCTTCCACACCAACGGCGCATGGCAGCGGCAAAACGCCTCGACCCGATGGCCGCGCGCCGCCAGAGCTTCGGCCAATTCGGCGAAAGCGGTCTCGGCACCGCCCAGCGGCTGTTCATCCTTCATTTTGCCGTCGAAGGAAATGCTGTCGTCGGCCATCACGATGGTGGCTGGATGCAAAGGAATTGAGGGGGCGGAAAGCGTCATGATGCCCGAAATTCCTCTTTCCCGATGGTCCCGATCGATCGTTCGATCCAGTCCGCTGCGGCGAGCAGATCGTCGACGATGACTGCAGGGGCGCAGTTTCCCTCGCGTTCCGCCTTGGCACCCCAACCTGTGCGAACCAGAATCGGGGTGGCGCCCACCGCGTGGCCCAAGTCGACATCGACCGCCTTGTCGCCGATCAGGAAGGCCTGATGCGGGTCGAACCCATGCTCGGCCACCGCTTGATCGACCATGCCGGACCGTGGTTTGCGACAGGCGCAGTCGTCGTCCGGCCCATGCGGGCACAGATAAATACCGTCCAGGCTGACACCTTCGGCGCCCAGCATATCGCGCAAACGATCATGGATCCTTGAGACCATTGCCAAATCGAAATAACCGCGGGCGACCCCCGATTGATTGGTCAGCACGACCAGGCCGAAGCCCCGATCGCGCAGATGCCGCAAGGCTTTGCCGACGCCGGGATAGAGCGCCAACTGGTCGGGATGGGAGAGATAGTCGCATTCGACGTTCAAAGTTCCGTCCCGATCGAGGAGGACGAAACGCCGGCTTGCTGTTATGGCGAAACTCATATTTTTTCCAGGCGTGTCGCGAAGAACCCGTCCATACCACCTTTTTCCGTCATATGGCAGGGAAGGCTGCGAAGATCTCCGCTTGGCGTGATCAATTCGGCCATGCCGCCGACCTCGGCCGCGGCGATCGGCCGGCGCCGGAGAGGCGCGCCTTGGGACAGCAGGGTCTCGATTTGCGCGATCCCCTCTTCCGGCTGTAGCGAGCAGGTGCAATAGACGATCAGGCCGCCCGGCCGCACCATCTCGACCGTCGCCGCCAGCAATCGGGCCTGGGACAGGGTCAGTTTGGCGACATCCTCCGGCCGCTTCAGCCACGCGGCGTCGGGGTGCCGGCGCAAGGTGCCGGTTGCCGAGCAGGGGGCATCGAGCAACACGCCATCGAGCGGCGTTGCGGGGCGCCAGGAAACGGCATCGGCCACCACCACCTCGGCCGACAAATGGAGCCGTCCGAGATTATCCTGAAGACGTTCGAGTCTTTTTGCCGCGCGATCGATGGCGACCACATGGGCGCCAGCGGCGGCCAACTGCGCGGTTTTGCCGCCCGGCGCCGCGCAAAGATCGGCGATGCGCCGACCCGTGATGTCGCCCAAGAGGCGCGCCGGAAGGGCGGCGGCGGCGTCCTGGACCCACCAGGCGCCCTCCTCATAGCCCGGCAACTGGGAAATCGCGCCGCCGGCCGCGCGTCGTAAGCTGCCGGTGGAAAGGATCTCGGCCTCCAATCGGTCCGCCCAGACCGTCGCATCGTCCGTACAACTGATGTCGAGTGGCGCCTCGGTCAGATGGGCGTGCGCGATGGCCCGGCAAATGGGTTCGCCATAAGTGGCGTTCCAGGACTCCCACAGCCACGCCGGCGTGTTGAGTTTTGCCGCATCCTGCTCTTCGACCAAGGTCCGGCCGTCGCGGGACAGGCGGCGCAACAGCGCATTGACCAGTTTGACATGCGCCGACAGACCGGCCGTTCTGGCCATCTCGACGGCGGTGTCGACCGCCGCGTGAGCGGCGACATCGAGAAACAGCAACTGGGCGACGCCGATCCGCAGGATGTCCTGGGCGATCACCGCCTTGGCAGGCAACGGGTGGGCCAGGCAATGGGCGATCAGGGCGTCGATCTGGCCCAGGCGCCGCAGCGTGGTGGCCAGCAGCAAACGGGCGAAGGCGCGGTCGCGCTCTTCCAACCCACTGACATCCAGGGCGTCGTCCAGGGAGAGGCGGCGGCGCAGAATTTTGGCAAGGGCTTCCAGCGCGGCATGGCGGGCGTCAATCATGGTGAATTCGAGCTTTCTTCTCCCTCGCCCGCGTCACGGCGGAGAGGGGGCCGGTTGGTGGACAGAGGCGTGAGCCGGCACCATATCCCACCTGAGAGGAGATGCCATGTCTGAAGAATCGCTGCCATCGGCCGCCGAAAAACCGAAGTCCGAGACGGAGAGCTCCGTCCCGTCTCCAGTCGAACAGGACGGGCCCAAGCGGCTCGACCCAACTCGTTATCAAGATTGGGAAAAAGGGGGGCGTTGCATCGATTTTTGACGCGCCTCACGCCTCGCCCTGCCGGTTGTCGGGCGCGTTATCGTCGTCGATGCCGATCCGGCTGCGGACGATAAACAGGGGACGGCCTTTGACTTCGTTGAACACGCGGCCCAGGTAGTGGCCGATGATGCCGAGCGTGATCAACTGCACCCCGCCCAGGAACAGCATGATGACGATGATCGATTCATAGCCGGGAACATCGATTCCATAGACCAAGGTTTTGATCAGGCGGACGACGATGTAGAAGAAGGCGAAGCCTGAGATCACCGAACCGACCACGGCCCAGATTCGCAACGGATAATCCGAGAAGGCGATCAGACCGTCGAAGGCGAAGGACAGCAGTTTCATGCCGCCCCATTTGCTCGTGCCGTAGAGACGTTCTTCCTGCTCATAGGGAATGCCGATCTGGCGAAAGCCGACCCAGGCGAAGATTCCTTTCATGAAACGGGTCCGTTCCGGCATGGCGTTGATGACATCGACTACCTTGCGGTCGAGCAGCCGAAAATCGCCGACCTCGCGCGGCAGAGGAACGTCGGAGAGCTTCTCGAACAGCCAATAGAAAGCCCGGGCTTGCAGCCGGCTGACGAGGCTCTGCCCGGTTCGCTGCCGGCGCACGGCGTAGACCACGTCATAGCCTTCCTGCCATTTCTGCAACAATTGGGGGATCAATTCGGGCGGATGCTGCAAGTCGGCGTCGATGGGAATGACCGCATCGCCCTTGGCGGCGGTCAAGCCCGCCGATAGGGCCGGTTCTTTCCCGAAGTTGCGCGACAGATCGATCACCTTGATGCGGGGTTCGCCTTGATGCGCTTCGATCAAACGATCCAGGGTGTCATCCCGGCTTCCGTCGTTGACGCAAACGATCTCCCAACTCATGGGCAGGCTGGACAGAACCGGCAGCAGACGGTCGAAAAAATGCCCGACATTGAGGGACTCGTTGTAGACGGGCACGACGATGGAAAGGCGGGGATGACTGTGCAAGGGGGCATCCGTTCGGGTTGCTGTAAGACAGCGAGAGTTTAGTGAAGCGCCCTGTGCGTGGGAAGGGTTAACCGGTCGCCGGAGGAATCGGCGGAACGGAAGGGCGTGCGAATGGTCACCACGAAGGCGCGAAGATCAGGAAGAAAAACGAAGGAAATTTCCTTTTCTTCGTGCCCTTCGCGCCTGCGTGGTGATTCAGTCTGCCGTCGAGGAAATCAGAAATTCGCCATTCGGATCATGCTGTCGCAGACGGTCCTTGGCGCTCTCTCTCGAACCGACCGCGTAGCAATAGGCGCAGCCTTGCGGGCAGCTGTCATAGGCGCCGATGTCGCGGCTTTCCGCGCAGAGGCAGCCGGGACGGTTGCCTTTTATCTTGGCATGGATCGGCCGGCCGGCCACGTCGGCGAGCCGCCGGCTATCGATGCAGCGCGCCCCGGCGGCTGTTTCGCTTTCCAGTTCCGGTTGCGTGCAAAGGCTGAGCGTCATTCCGTGCGTCCGGGCGATGGCGGAAAGCTGAGCGATGGCGTGGCGTTTTTCCTGGGCAGGCGGATCCCACCAGGAGAATCCGCCTGTTCGCGCGGCGCTGGCGAGATTGCGCGCGGTCTTGCGATAGGGCTGAACGAAGCTGATCACCACTTCGTCGACCCATCCCGTCAACAGACCGGCCAGGGTGGAAAAATTGCGCACATGCCATTCGGCCGGAGTCGGGTCGGACAGCACAATCGGATCATAGCGCCAGACCACGGCGCGGCGTCCAAAGTCCTCGGAGAGGCGGCGGATCAAGGCCACCGAGCGGCTCACCTCGATGACGCCGCTTTCCAGCACCCGCGGATAGCCGGTCACCGTATAGTGAATGACGAAGGGAAGCCCGGCCCGGCGAACCTCGGCCAAGGCCGGCAGGAAGGGGCCGGCATTGCGCGTCCAGAAAACATAGCCATCGACACCGTCTCTGAGATCGATGCGGGTCGGTGGACCGCCATAGGGGTTGGCCACCCGGCAAAAGCCGGCATGGAAGCGCTTTTCGAACCAGGCGCCGTAGAATGCCGGGATGTCGGTGCGGTAACTGGCGGAAATGATCATCTTTTGAGCCATTTACGGGGACGAGCAAGACGGAGCATATCACCTCTTGGCACTCTTCATTCATGAGTGCTAGCATCCGGCCGCCGTGGTTTGCCGGACTCGCGGTTGCGTCCGTTTCAGGTGCGCCTTATATAACCGCAATGTGACGAGACCTGTTGATCCGAAGTGGGTCTCCTTGGTGACAACCGAAGGGGGTCCCCGCGGTTGCTGTGAGCAGGACTGTGGGCACCGGCCGCTAGAGAAGAGGAAGCAATGAGCAAAGTTATTGGTATCGATCTGGGCACGACCAACTCCTGCGTGGCCATCATGGAAGGCAAGACCACGAAGGTCATCGAGAACGCCGAGGGAACACGCACGACGCCATCGATGGTGGCCTTCACCGATTCCGGTGAGAGGTTGGTCGGACAGGCAGCGAAGCGCCAGGCGGTGACCAATCCGTCCGACACTTTGTTCGCCATCAAACGTCTGATCGGACGTCGCTTCGAAGATCCATTGACGAAAAAAGACATGAGCCTGGTCCCCTATCACATCATTGAGGGCGACAACGGCGACGCTTGGGTCGAATGCGAGGGCAAGAAGCACAGCCCCAGTCAGATTTCCGCCTTCATTCTGCAAAAGATGAAGGAAACCGCCGAGAGCTATCTGGGCGAAAAGGTCACGCAGGCGGTCATCACCGTCCCGGCCTATTTCAACGACTCCCAGCGCCAGGCGACCAAAGACGCCGGTAAGATCGCCGGGCTTGAAGTGCTGCGCATCATCAATGAGCCGACGGCTGCAGCGCTCGCCTATGGCATGGAGAAGAAAGGCGCCGGCGTCATCGCCGTTTACGACTTGGGCGGCGGCACCTTCGACGTGTCGATCCTGGAGATCGGCGACGGCGTTTTCGAAGTGAAGTCGACCAACGGCGATACCTTCCTGGGCGGCGAAGATTTCGACGCGCGGATCATCGACTATCTGGCCGATGAATTCAAACGCGAACAGGGGATCGATCTCCGCAAGGATCGTCTGGCATTGCAGCGGTTGAAGGAAGCCTCGGAAAAAGCCAAGATCGAACTGTCGTCGGCCATGCAGACGGAAGTCAATCTGCCCTTCATCACCGCCGACGCGGCCGGGCCGAAGCATCTCAACATCAAGCTGACCCGCGCCAAGCTGGAAGCCTTGATCGAAGATTTGCTGCAGCGGACCATGGACCCCTGCCGCGCGGCGCTGAAGGATGCCGGGCTCAAGGCCAGCGAAATCGACGAAGTGATCCTGGTCGGCGGTATGACCCGCATGCCCAAGGTCGTCGAGAAGGTGAAGGAGTTCTTCGGCCGCCAGCCCCATCAGGGCGTCAATCCGGACGAGGTCGTCGCCATCGGCGCGGCCATTCAGGCCGGCGTGCTGAAAGGCGAGGTCAAGGACGTCCTCTTGCTCGACGTCACGCCGCTGTCGCTCGGCATTGAAACGCTGGGCGGTGTGTTCACCCGTCTGATCGACCGCAACACCACCATCCCGACCCG
Source organism: Telmatospirillum sp. (assembly GCA_035604255.1). GTDB lineage: Bacteria > Pseudomonadota > Alphaproteobacteria > Rhodospirillales > Magnetospirillaceae > Telmatospirillum. The sequence goes on from DATNIV010000500.1 coordinate 35,789, forward strand.
TAAGAGCCAGGTGTTCTCGACGGCGGAGGACAATCAGACGGCGGTGACCATCCGGGTGTTCCAAGGCGAACGCGAGATGGCGTCCGACAATAAGATGTTGGGCCAGTTCGATCTGGTCGGATTGCCGCCGGCGCCGCGTGGCATGCCGCAGATCGAGGTGACCTTCGACATCGACGCCAACGGCATTGTGTCCGTTTCGGCCAAGGACAAGGCCACCGGCAAGGAGCAGCAGATCCGCATCCAGGCTTCGGGCGGTCTGTCGGATGCCGATATTCAGCGGATGGTCAAGGACGCCGAGGCGCACGCCGCCGACGACAAGAAGCGCAAGGAAGCGGTGGAAGCCCGCAACCACGCCGACAGCTTGGTGCATAGTACCGAAAAGAACTTGGCCGAGTTCGGCGACAAGGTGCCGGCCGACCAGAAGGCCAAGATCGAAGCGGACGTCAAGGCGCTGAAGGATGTTCTCGATTCCGAGGACGCCGAGACGATCAAGAGCAAGACCGAAGCGCTCACGCAGTCCGCGATGAAGCTGGGCGAAGCCATGTACAAGGCCCAGCAGGAAGGCGCGCAGCCAGGCGCCGCCGATCCGACGGCCGCGGGTCCGGGCGCGGCTGGACATGCGCATGGTGGTGACGGGGTGGTCGACGCCGATTTCGAGGAAGTGGACGGCGACAAGAAGGACAAGTAAACCCTTCTGACAACTTTGTGCTTTCGCTCCGCCCCAAGGATGTTCGATGACATCCTTGGGGCGGCGGCCCCTCGGGATCGATCGACGACCGATGAGTAAACGGGATTTTTACGAAATATTAGGGGTGGCGAAGGACGCCGGTGCGGATGAGGTCAAGAAGGCCTACCGCAAGCTGGCCATGCAATCTCATCCCGACCGCAATCCAGATGATCCGACCGCCGACCAGAAATTTCGTGAGGTCAACGAAGCCTACGACGTCCTCAAGGACGATCAGAAGCGTGCCGCCTATGACCGTTACGGTCATGCCGCTTTTGAACAGGGCCGTGGCTTCGGTGGCGGTGGGCCGGGTGGGGATTTCCATTTCGCCTCGGGTTTCGCCGATATCTTCGACGAGATGTTCGGCGAATTCATGGGCGGCCGCCGTGGTGGCGGCGGCGCCGCGCGCGGCGCCGATCTTCGCTACAATATGGACATTACCCTCGAAGAGGCCTTCTCCGGCAAATCGACGCAGATCAAGGTGCCGAGTTCGGTTCCTTGCGAGGATTGCAAGGGAACCGGCGGCGCCGGCGGCGCCGCGCCGGTTGACTGCGCGACCTGCCGCGGTGCCGGCAAGGTCCGGGCGACCCAAGGGTTCTTCACCATCGAACGAACCTGTCCGACCTGTCATGGTCATGGCAAGGTGATCAAGGACCCCTGCCGCCATTGCGGCGGCGCGGGCCGGGTGCGCAAGGAAAAGACTCTGGCGGTTACCGTGCCGCCGGGTGTCGAGGACGGCACGCGCATTCGTCTGGCTGGCGAAGGCGAACCGGGTGTGCGCGGCGCGCCAGCCGGCGATCTTTATATTTTCCTCACCGTGCAGGGGCATCGCCTGTTCCAGCGGGAAGCCGCCAACATTCATTGTCGCGTGCCGATTCCCATGGTGACGGCGGCTTTGGGAGGGGCCATCGAAGTTCCCTCGATCGATGGAAGCCGGGTTAAGATCGTCATCCCCACCGGGACGCAGTCCGGTCATCAGTTCCGTCTGCGGGGCAAGGGCATGAGCGTGCTCAGAAGTCCGGCGCGTGGCGACATGTTCGTCGAAGCGGTGGTGGAAACGCCGGTCAATCTCAGCAAGAAGCAGGAAGAGTTGCTGCGCGAGTTCGAGAAGGAAGACGGCGGCAAGGAAACAAGCCCCGAGTCGGCGGGTTTCTTCGCCAAGGTGAAGGAACTTTGGGAAGACCTGAAGGACTGATGCTATGACCAAAATCGGAATCGTCGGCTGTGCCGGACGCATGGGACAAATGCTGGTGTCCGAAGTGCTGGCTGGCGACGGATTGATCTTGTCGGGCGGCACCGAACGGCCGGGCAGCGACGCCGTTGGGCGGGATTTGGGTGAACTGATGGGCCGCGGAAACCTTGGCGTCACGGTCGGCAGTGATGCCAAGGCGCTGTTCGCCCTCTCCGACGTGGTGATCGATTTCACGTCGCCGGCAGCCGCGGCGGTTCATGCGCATTTGGCTGCCGAGACGCGGACGGCCTATGTGGTGGGAACCACGGGCTTGGCGGCGGATCAGGAAGCGGCGTTGCGCCAGGCGGCGACGCGGACAGCGGTGGTTTGGGCGCCGAACATGAGCGTCGGGGTCAATCTGCTGTTTTCTCTGGTCGAGCAGATGGCCGGATTGCTTGATCCCGCGACCTATGACATCGAAGTTCTTGAGATGCACCATCGCCACAAGGTCGATGCCCCGTCGGGGACGGCGCTCGGTTTGGGACAGGCGGCGGCGCGCGGGCGCGGCGTCGAACTCGACGCGGTCTGGCAGAAGACCCGCGACGGCTTTACCGGTCCCCGCAAGGCCGGCGATATCGGATTCGCCACATTGCGCGGCGGCGATGTGGTGGGGGATCATACGGTGGTATTTGCCGCCGATGGCGAACGCATCGAGATCAGCCACAAGGCGTCGTCGCGCGGGATCTTCGCGAAAGGGGCGGTTCGCGCGGCCTGCTGGGTCTGCGGGCGTCCGCCGGGCCTTTATTCGATGAAAGACGTTTTAGGGCTGGGGTGATCCGGAGAGGTTGCTCAGCGCCGGGTGCGAGGGGCGCCGCGCTATTTGCCGGTCAGGCTCTTGACGGCGGTCAGAAGTCCGGCGACGGTGCCGCCGAACAAGACGGCCGGGCCATAAGGGTATTCTTCCATGAAGGTCGGTTCGGTCGGCGCTTCGCGGTTTCCTTTTCCCGTGTCTTGTGTGTTGTAGAAGGCCCAAAGACGCTTTGCCGTGTCGAGGCTCTTGCGATCATAGGTGATGCCGGTTCCGGTGGACCCGACCGGTTGCTCGGCGATGGTTTGGAACCCCAGGACGGCGGCGCGCGGCGGCAGCGTGTTGGCATAGTCCACCTTGGCCTGGAAGAAATCGGCCTGATGTTGGCACGTCTGGTCTCCGGCGGTTTGGCAAATTTCGGCCAACGTCTTCCATGCGGCGGGATCGGCCGGCCAGGACTCGATCGCGGCTTCCGCCTGCTGACGGGCTTCCGGCATTTGATTGGCTTGGCGCGCCGCGACGGCGGCGCTTAAACCCGTCTTGGCGCGGTCGCGGTCGAAGCTCCCCGCCGGCAGTTCCGGCGCAGGCACACTGGGGGGCGAGGCATGACGGCGCGGGCTGGCGTCGGCAACCTTTTCGGGGGGCGCTTCGGCGCAGGCGGAAAGCATCGCCACGGCGCTGAACCCGATCACCCATCGTCTTCCCCAACCTGTCAACACCACGGTCCTCTTCCCACCTGCGTCCTTGTGGAAGCGATGCTACCATGACCTGTCCGCCTGGAGGTAGCCGTCGAATGACACCTGAGCATATTGACCAATTTTTCGCGCGTCTCGCCGAACGCAATCCCGAACCGAAAAGCGAGCTCAGCTATCGCAATCCCTTCACCCTTTTGGTTGCCGTCGTGCTGTCGGCGCAGGCGACCGATGTCGGCGTGAACAAGGCGACGGCTGATTTGTTTCCCCTGGCCGATACGCCGGAGCGGATGCTGGCGTTGGGCGAAGAGGGGCTCAAGGGCTATATCAAGACCATCGGTTTGTTCAACACCAAGGCGAAAAACGTCATCGCCCTGTCGCGCCTGCTGATCGAACGCCATGGCGCGCAGGTGCCGGTCGACCGCGCCGCGCTGGAAGCCCTGCCCGGCGTCGGTCGCAAGACGGCCAATGTGGTGTTGAACGTCGCTTTTGGCCTGCCGACCATCGCGGTCGATACGCATATCTTCCGGGTCGCCAACCGGACCGGCCTGGCGACGGGAGCGACGCCGGAAGCGGTCGAACAAGGCCTGGAACGCGTGGTTCCGGATCGCTGGAAGCTGCATGCCCATCACTGGCTGATCTTGCAGGGCCGTTATATCTGCAAGGCGAGAAAACCCGATTGTCCGGGGTGTCCGGTTGGAGATCTGTGCGCATTTCCGGAAAAGACAGGCGGTTAAAAACCGCCTTTCGATCGGTTTGCCGCAGTTGGATGGTAGCAAACCTCATGCTAGGCTGTTCATCACATTGAACAGCAAGTTCTTCATAGAGAACATAAGCGGCGGAACGAGGTATGAATTCCATGAAGTTAAGAGGCGTTATTCCTCCGGTCCCTACCATCGTCGATCGGGATGGAAATCTCGACAAAGTCGGCATGGGGATGGTGATCGACAGGTTGGTGCAGTCGGACGTCAACGGTCTCCTTTTTTTGGGGAGTGGCGGCGAGTTCTGCCATATGACCAACAAAATGAGGAAGGAGGTGGCTGCGTTCGCCATCTCTTACACGAACGGCCGTCTACCGGTTCTTGTGTGCGTGGGTGCGCCCGGTACGGCGGAAGTCATTGATCTCGGTCAGCATGCCAAGGCGTCGGGCGCCGATGGTGTTCTTGTCATCAATCCCTATTATGCGTTGTTGAGCCAAGATCATCTTTACCATCATTATACGAAGATCGCCGCGGCGTTGGACTTGCCGATCTTTCTTTACAATTTCCCGGCCTTGACGGGGCAGGACATTAATATTCCATTGATCTTATCGCTGGCTAGAGATTGTAAGAATATTGTTGGTATCAAAGATACGGTGGACAATATTAGTCATACCAGACAGATCATTACGTCCGTAAAGCATGAAATGCCGGAATTTATGGTGTTTTCCGGCTTTGACGAATATCTTCTGGATAATTTGATATTGGGTGGGAACGGAGCCATTCCGGCCAGTTCCAATATCGCTCCCCAGATCTGTTGCGGCATTTACAAAGCGTTCGAGGAAAAGAATTTCGACAATGTGATCGGATTGCAGCGAAGACTGGCGGAACTGGTCCAACTCTACGCTCTGGAACCGGCCCATTTCGGGGTGATCAAGGAGGCCATGCGGATGACCGGTCTCGATATCTCGACGGCGACGCTTTCGCCCATCACCCCGCTGTCGCCGGAAAAACAGGCGGTGCTGAAGGGTATCCTTGGGCGCTGCGGCCTCTTGCCGTAGGACTGATTAAGTTATCCGCAGATGACGCCGATAGACGCAGATCAGAAAATTCATCGAAAAAAGAGTATTTCACCACAGAGCCACAGAGGCACAGAGATATTTCAATGTATTACGGAAATATGAAGGCAAAACGTGGGGTGAAGTCTCGAATATATTCGACAAAGTCTTCATTTTTCCTCTGCGTTCTCTGCGTTCTCTGTGTCTCTGTGTCTCTGTGTCTCTGTGTCTCTGCGGTTCATCCGCCGAATTTATATTTATCTGCGTAATCTGCGGTGAAAACCGATATCTGTAGCCGCTACTTGCTTCCGCAGGCGGCGCGGGCGGCGGCCAGGAGGGCGGCGCGGTCGCCGGAGAGATCCGCGCCGTTGCGATTGGCCGGCGGGATCTGACCGCCTTTCATCCCGGTCCACAGCGCCGCGTTGAATCGTTCGGTATCGAGATGATCTTCCACCATGAAGTTCTGTCCCCGCATGACGCTTTCCCAATAGGCCGCGTCGTGGCCGGGCGCGGCAAAACAATCGGCCGTCGCCTCGGACGGGCCGCCGGCCGGCAGCGGCAACTGGCTGCGCCGCAACAGCGGGGGGACCTGGGCTTGATAGTCCCAGCCGGTCGACGCCGGATCGAACAAATCGGCCATCGGCTCGGCCAGGCCATCGTTCAGTCCCATGGGCGACAAACCCAGGATGTCCTCGATGGTCCGCAACAGATTGACCGTGTTGTAGGGTGTCGATATGACGACGCCTTGCCGGACCGTCGGACCGGCGGCGAAGGCCAGGGTACGATGAGCGTCGACATGGTCGGCGCCACCTTGCGCGTCGTCCTCGACCGAGAGAATCAGGGTGTCGTCCTTGAACGGACTGCCGGCCACGCGCTCAACCAGACGTCCCAAGGCATAGTCGTTGTCGGCCATCTGAAGTTCCACCGTGTTCACTCCGTCGATGGCGTTGGCGAAATTGCCGAAATGATCGTTCGGCAGGCGGACCAGCATCAACTGGGGCAGGCTGCCCTTGGCGATGAAGCCGTCGAACTCGCGCTCCCATTCGCGGATCCGCCAGAAATCGGGCAGCCGCAGGTCGAAACCACGATAGTAGGGGTCGGTGTTGCCCATCAGAGCCGCTTTGGTCGGCATGGCGACCGTTACGCCATCCGCGGCCGGTTGACGAAGCAGCGGAACGGCATGCGGACCGTCCGTCGTTGTCCGTTCCAGATCCACGTAGAATCCATAGTTGCGCAAGGACAGTCCGGCCCGCGCCGCGCTGTCCCACAAGGCGCCGGCGCCGGTCTCGCCATGCGGTCCGTCGGGCGCCGCGATGTCGGCGGTGCCCGGCAGCAGGTCGGCGTCGTCCGGATTGTCCGGATTGGCCTCCTTACGGTCCCGCTGGCTGGCCAATCCGACATTGACGCCGCGATTGACGCCCTCCCAGTCATAGGTGAGGCCCCGCCCGGCATAGAGGATCGGCGCCGCCTTCTCGGTGAAATCGGTGGTTCGCGCCGACGTGCTCCACAGCCAGCCCGAGTTGCTGACTTCGCCACTGGCGAAAAAGGCGTCGAGCGTGACGAAGCGACGGGCCAAGGCGTGATGGTTGGGACTGAGCGAGGCGGGAAACAGGACAAGTCTGGGGTCGCCGTTGCCCATTTCCAGATCGCCCAGCACTTGATCGAAGGCGCGGTTCTCCTTGATGACATAGATGATGTGCTTGATCCGCTGACGAACGGCATCCATGACCTGCTGGTTGTGGCCGTGATCGGCGAAACCCGGGAAATGGTTGTTGGCGGCCACCTGCCAGGTCAATTGGGCGAGCGCCGCCGGTTTGGGCGGCGGTAGGCTCATCAGGCCGGCTTTTTCCAATTGCCAGATGTAGCGGTTGTTGGCACGGCAAGGTGAGTGGGTCTCGGTCGTCGCCAGCGTGTCCCGACAGCCGCCGGCATTGGGACCGGCCGGGCTTTTGGCGTTGGCCACAAAGATCCGGCGGCCATCGGCGCGGATCGCCACGGCGCTCGGATACCAGCCGGTGGGGATCAGTCCGACCACCCGGCTTTTTGGCGGCGCGGCTCCGTTGGCCGCGGCGGGAGCGTCATCATCATCATCATCGTCATCGGCCTTGTTCTTGGCCGGAACGGGCAGGTTTCCGGCGACCGGTCCGAGCGCGATCACCGCCAGCGAATTGGTGCCGCCATTGGTGACCAGCAGACTCCGTTGATCGGGGGACAGGGCCAGCTGGTTGGGGCTGGCACCGCGCAGTTCCTCGCTGTTCTTGAACAAGGTGGCGGGGGCGACGGTGGGAATTTCTTCGATGATGGAATCGGTCGCGGTGTCGATCGCCACTACGCTGTCGCTGTTGTCGAGGACGGCGAACAGCCGGCTGCCGTCGCGGTTGATGTCCATGGCCGTTGGTTGGCCGGAGGTCTTGATCCGGCTTTGCACCGTGATTGCCGTCCCGTCGATCGCCAGCACGACGATTTCCCGATCCCGTTGACTGGAGACATAGGCTTTGCGGGACGACTGCCAGCGAATTTGAATGGGATATTCGCCGCCGGCGATGCCGCTCTGCGTTGCGTCGATCTTGCCGGGCCGCAGGTCGCGTTCCGCCAATTGGCGCCGCTGGGCCAGATCGATCAAGGTCACCGAATCGTTCTCGTAATTGGCCACCAGAAGACGCCGGCTGAGCGGATCGACCGCAAGCCCGGCGGCCATCGGCTTGACCCCGCGGCCCACTCCCGCTTTGTGGCCCAGGGCATAGGCGCCGTCGGGTTCGAAGCTGGCGTCTCGACGGGTGAAGACCGCCACGCGGTCGTCGATTCCGCCGCTGACGAAAAACCGCTGTCCGTCCGGCGCCCAGGCCAAGCCGAGGAAGCTGTTGGGCAGCGTCAAGACTTGGCGTTTCCGCGGGATATCGCCTTCAATGTCGTAGACGAAGATATATTCGTTGGATTGCTCGGCGATCTTGCCGGCCGGCCCATAGGTCAGATTGAAGCCGCTGGTCAGCAACAGAAGGGTCTTGCCGTCGGGGCTTTGGGCCATGGCGACGGCATGGTCGGCGCGGAATTGCGGATTGCCTGGCAAGTCGGGATCCAGGGCTTGAAGATCGGCGCCGGGCGCCGCCAGCGGCGTGATCCACGCACCGGTCGGCAGCAAATCGCCGGTCAGCAGGGGTTTCCGCTCGGCCGCGATGGACGGAGGCGAGACCAGGATGGCGACGAACAAAAAGGCCAGCAAGCCGAAGCGCTTCATCTTCCCGGTTCCCCCGCGAGGTTTCGGAAGTCTATCGTTAAGCACATGGGACCGAGGTTGGGGAAGGGATAGTTTGGCGAGTGTTTTGTGACACTCAAGGGCCTCGCCTCTTGGGTGAAATAGGGAGCATGCGGCGTGACAGTGGCGACAAGCGCTTGGTGGGGATTATGCCTTGTTCTGTTTGCCGTCGCCGCGGTGGCGGAAGAGCCATCCTTGGCCACGACCACCCTTCCCTCGCTGGAAGCGCCGACCAATCACGGCCCCGGTCTGGTGGAACTGCCGTTCGGCGGGTTGCTGGCCTGTTGGTATGCGGGGACCACGGAGGCCAATGCGGACAGTCGAATTCTGTGCAGCGCGAGCGACGATGGCGGCCGGACCTGGTCCCCGTCGCGGATCGTGGTGGCGGCCGGAGACCAGGCCGTCGGCGCCGACGCGCCCAACAAAAGTCTCGGCAACGTCACGCTCTATCACGACCGAAGCGGCCGCCTTTGGATGATTTATGGCGTGATAGAGCGTTGGGACTGGCCCATCATCGGCAATCTATGCCGGAACTGGCTGTGCGGGAGGGTCGATGCCATGATTTCGCTCGACCAGGGCCGGACATGGTCCCCGTCGGTTCGGTTCGACGACCAGACCGGCGCCTTGCCGCGGGCCAAGCCCGTGTCCGTCGGGGCGGCCGGGGATGCTATTCCGCTTTATCTTGAAGGCGCCGAAACCTCTTTCCTGCGCGTCTTCGATCTCGCCCGGGCCGTGCCGGGATCGCCACCGGAGACGGGGCGGATTTTTCGGCTGGCGGCGTCCAGCTTGATTCAGCCTGCCCTGCTGGTTCAGGCCGATGGCAGGGTTCGGGCCTTCCTGCGCGACAGCCGCGGTCGCTCGATCTATACCGCCGTGCTCGATTTGGCGTCAGGCCGTTGGACTCCGGCCATCGCCACCAATCTGCCCAATCCGGGGTCCGCCGTGGATGCCTTTTTCGACGACAAGGGGGCCTTCATCCTGGTCTATAACCCGAGCAACAGCGATCGATCCGTCCTCAGGCTCGCCCGCTCCAACGACGGTTTGCATTTTGATCCGGGATGCGATATCGCGGTTGGGCAAGGCGAGGTTGCCTATCCAACGGTCATCCGCACCGCCGACGGCGACTGGCACGTCGTCTATTCATCGGATGACAAGACACGGATCCGCCACGTTCGCTTCGACGCGGCTTGGCTGGATCGTTGCTTCGAAAGGGATAACCCGTAAGCGGCCTCAACTGTCGGTGTCGTCGCGTTTGCCTTCCAGCAATCGCGACAGGCAGGCGGCCTGGGCGGCGGGCGTGAGATTGCGGCTGCGCAACTCGGCATGGGTAACGCGTTGGGCGCCTTTATCCTCGTAAAGGAAGAGGTCGAGGACGCAGCCTGGACCAAAATATTGCCAGATTTCGGCGGGGTTTTCCCGTCGGCGGTAGCTGGGATCTCCCAATTTCGCCGTCAAGTCGCCCGCTGTCAGGCCGCGCAGACGGCTGAGATCGTCGTCTCCGCCGGCCGGAGGGCGACCTTCCGGGATCGCGTTCGGCTGCGTTCCCGGCGCGCCTGGGCGGCCCATCGTCGCTATCGGCCGCGTGCCTTCGCAGGCGCCGAGCAGCAGAACGAGGCAAAGGGTGGCCAGCGGGGCCAAACGGGGATGGAAAAAAGACATGGCGATTTGATTTCCGACGCGTTCTTCGGGCGCGAGAATAGCGCGCCATGCGGCTTTCTCAAATGCCGATTAGCTGGCTTCGTTGCCTCGGGTCCGCAATTTTTCCACCTCATGAACCATGGCGGCGGTTGCGATCAAGGGGGCGAAAAGGTTGATCACGGGCAGCGTCGACAGGACGGCGAGCACGATGCCCAATAACCACAGACGCAAGCGATGCCGCCGTCGTAAAGCGTCGGCGTCGCGTGGGCCCATGCGGCGCCCGGCGACGATTTCGAAATAGTCGCGCGACAGCAGATAGCCGTTGACGATGTAATAGAGACCGACGCCGATTCCGGCAAACAACAACAGCAGGTAAACCGGCAGCGCCAGAAGGTTGATGACGAAGGCGACGCCGCTAAAACGGAGCGCGATCCACAGGCTTTCCCAGAGTCCTTGACGACGTGGCGGAGGCAGTGCGGGAAAATGTTTGTCTTCGACGGCCGCGGCGACGGTTTCCAGAAGAAAGCTCATCAGCAGGGTGGCGATGCTGGGAAACAACAACAAGGTGACGACGAAGATCGCCAAGCCGCCCAACAGGTCGGTCACGGTGTCGGCCCAGCCGATATGGAACGGCCGCAAGCCGGTTAATCCCCAGCCGACGGCCAGATAAAGCAATCCATAAAGAACGACGGTGCCGATCAGTCCGCTCCACAGAACCCGACGAAAACGAGGGTCCGGTAATTGGGCGATGGCTCTGGTCAATGATGTGATCATCGGTCGGGTAACCTGTCTCTAAGTCATGGCCGAATTTTTTCGGCCCGAAGCGCGATGCCGGCGACGTGGGGGTGAGACATACAGATTAAAGCACAACTCGGCAAGATTGCCCGAGGGGCGCACGGCGGTGGTCCGAACGCCAGGCGGCGCGGGATCGTGACAGAGCGACATCCACTGTCGTCTGTTGATGTCGCGGTTTCATGACCGAGGCGATTTCCTCCGCGGCCACGGCCGGAAAGCCATCTTCGATATGGCGAATGGCGTGCAATAGAAAATGCGCTTCCCATTCGGTCGGAGCCCAGGTCTCAAATGCCTTGATGATTTCGTCGACCACCTCTCCGAGCGCGCGGCGGCGCGCTTTCGAGTCAGGGATGATTCGAGCCTGCGCCAACATCTGACGAACCATTGACCAGTTTGGTCCAGAGTGTTCCACGGTCGATCAAACTCCTTAAGAAGGCAAAGTCGTCCTTTTCCCGAGAGTTGCGATATCAAAGCAAATCGGAGGCCACCGCTTCCGGCTGGAGCCGGATGATTTTTGGTGGGATCGCCAAGCGATATCGCCAAAAATCTGAATCCGCCGCTATCTCAATGCAGTAGAGGCCGATTCAGACATTAGGTCGAAGCGGATCCGCTTCGACCTAATGTCATCGCGCTCTGAGGGAACGTCGGCTGTTTTGGCAATGTTTCGGGCGGATTGCCCAAACCCAATGCTATTTTTGAGGGTGGTCCCAAATATATGCCCAAATTTTAGGCGGTGTTACAGTGTTCGCGGGGCGGGCTACGCCAAAGCCCCTCGCTTGCCGCCATTTTTGCGAGTTGGCATGGAACTTGATAACTCCGGTCTGGCCTGAATCTCTATCGTCTAACCCTGGGGAACTCGATGAAATACATCGTTGCCATTATAAAGCCATTCAAGCTCGATGAGGTCCGCGAAGCGCTGTCCGCCATCGGAATCCAAGGTCTTACCGTCAGTGAGGTGCGCGGATTCGGTCGCCAGAAAGGCCAGACCGAAATTTATCGGGGCGCCGAATATACGGTGAATTTCCTTCCCAAAACCAAGATTGAAGTGGCCGTTAACGACGATGTCGTCGATTCCGTCGTGGACGCTATTCGGACGTCAGCCAATAGCGGAAAAATCGGCGATGGGAAGATTTTCGTCAGCGATTTGAGCTCGGTGGTGCGTATTCGTACCGGCGAGACCAACGAATCCGCTCTCTAATCCTTATGCGACCTTCGGGGGTAACCATGAAGAGGACGATTAAGAGTTTGGTGTTTGGCGGAGGTCTGGCGATTGGCCTGACGGCGCTGAGCGGACTGGGTCTGGCGCAGGAAGCCGCTCCGGCGGCGGATGCGGCGGCGGCGGCGGCTCCGGCGGTTTTGGAC
>DATNIV010000501.1:0-2343 GCA_035604255.1 Telmatospirillum sp.
ATGATGACCGCAAGAGCGATCCCCTTCATGCGGGTGGTGATCTTCAAATTGCTCAACATCTCGGCACCTCATCGCAACCGCAAGAAACAAGCGGCACAAATTCTGTCATATATAAACTACCAGACAGGGAGCGTTGGGATATTCCCAAATAGGGACTACCCTTCTCAAAATCACTCATCAATATTTACACTATTTTATTAACTTCTGTTTTAATCCTTTTTGTAGGAAACTTAGAGCGTAACCAATTGGTTCTTTTCACTTCGGATGCCCCCGTCCTCAAGCAAGAACCGCAAGGTGGCGTTTATCCCCGAAGGTGTTTTCTGCTATCCTTTTCACATGATCGATTTCAGCCGCACCACACTGGAGCGTTGCGACGCTCTGGCCAAACTCACCGAAACGCCGGGCATGGTGACCCGAACCTATTTGACGCCGCAGCATGCCGAAGCCAATCGGCTGGTCGGGCGTTGGATGCAAGACGCCGGCATGACCGTCTCGACGGACGCGGTGGGCAGTATCGTCGGACGCTATGAGGCCAGCCGTCCGAATGCCCGCTCAGTGATCATCGGCTCGCATCTGGACAGCGTGCGCAATGCCGGACGCTATGACGGGATACTGGGCGTTCTCCTGGGGATCGACGCCGTAGCGGCACTCCACGCCTCGGGGCGGCGCCTGCCCTTCGCCGTCGAGGTCATCGGTTTCGGCGAGGAAGAGGGCGTTCGTTTCGGCACCAGCCTGATCGGCAGCCATGCCCTGGCCGGATCTTTCGACCCGGCTTGGCTGCAGATTCGCGATGAGGCCGGCATTAGCCTCGCCGAAGCGATGACACGCTTTGGTCTCGATCCCAACCGAATTGACCTTGCGGCACGCCGCCCCGGCGACGTGCTGGCTTATCTGGAACCCCATATCGAACAAGGGCCGGTGCTGGAAAGTCTGGACCTGCCGGTCGGCGTGGTCACGGCCATTTGCGGCGCCACCCGCAAGCGGTTCCACATCACCGGAATGGCCGGACACGCCGGCACCGTACCGATGGAACAAAGACGCGATGCCCTGGCGGCGGCGGCGGAGATGCTCCTGGCCATCGAACGCATTGCCCGCGACAAAGGCGTGGTCGGCACCGTCGGCCGCGTGATCGTGCAACCGGATGCGGTCAATGTGATTCCCGGCAACGTGGTCTTCACACTCGATCTGCGCGCCGAACAGGATGCCTCCCGTCTCGAAGCCCTGGCCGCGGTGGATTTGGCGATCTCCCATATCGCCGAACGCAGAGGCCTCTCTTGGGAAAGCGAAACCTTTCATCAATCGCCCAGTGCGCATTGCGCGGCCCATCTGCGTGCGATCATCGGAGATGTCATCTCAGAACAAGGCATCCCGGTCCACGCCTTGCCCTCCGGCGCTGGACATGACGCCATGGCGATCGCGCCACTCACCTCCGTCGCCATGCTGTTCATCCGCTGCACCGATGGCATCAGTCACAACCCGGCGGAAGCCGTCCTGCCCAAGGACGTCGCCGTCGCCGCCCAGGTTTTGCAAGGCGTCCTCGAACGATTGGCCGCCTCCGACGTCGTGGCACCCCCTGCCAGTCCTATCCTTTGACCACCAATGACTGAATTGCCGCCCTGATTTCTTCGGGCAGATCGCCGGTGGTGCGATTGACGAACAGTCCGCCGCGAACCCTGTCACGCCGCAAATCGGCAAACACCGCCCCCGTCTTGGCATCAAGCGCTCTGACGCGGAGCGAAACCGTGGTGTCGGCATCCCAACTGACCGGCGGCACGGCCAAGGCGACGTAAAGGTTGCCATGGCGGGCATAGTCCTCGATCCGAACGATCAGAACACTATCGAGTCCGTTGGCCCGCGCGATTCCGAGAAGCTGATCATCGCCGGCTAGCTCTCCCTCGCCGAATCGACCGGTGACGAACGCTAGCGATTCGCGGACAATCCGGGTCGCTTCGGCGGCACGGACGTCTCTCTCGGCATCATCGCCGGGCAACGCCGATTCGACGACCAGAAGCGTCTGCCCCAAGCGACTGGTATCGACGGTTGAATTGGTCGGCGAAACGGCATGATCGGTCACTCGCGTTTCCGCGCAAGCGGCGAGACCCAAGCAAAAAAGCAAGAGAAGGCTGGACGATCGTATGGTTCCCATGGCAAAATCCTTTCTGTTAAACAATAATTTTTATTGTTTAACAGAAAGTTTTTGCCGGGAAAGCCTTTTTCATGTCGATCGATCCCTCCAGCCGTATCATCCGCCGCAGCCGTCGCATGGCTTGCCTGGTCACCGCCGCCTTCTGGTTGCTGATCCCCGGTCTCGCGCTGTATGTGCTGGTCTTTCCAGAACAACTG
>DATNIV010000502.1:0-4237 GCA_035604255.1 Telmatospirillum sp.
TCTGGCGCGCGCGGCGTGGTTGTCGCCGGCTGGATTGCCCGTTGTTGGCGGCATTCTGGATGAGGGAGACGATGTCTTCGAGCTCGAAGGGCTTGGCGATGAAGTCGATGGCGCCGACCTTGACGGCCTCGACGGCGACGCGGATGTCGCCATGGGCCGAGATCATGGCCACCGGAAGATGCGGGTGGCGCGCCTTGATGGTGCTCAACAATTCGATCCCGCTGACGTCCGGCAAGCAGAGGTCGACGAACACCATGTCCGGTATGCGGCGTTCCAGCTTGAACAGCCCCTCGGGCGCATCTTTGGCGCCTTCCGCGTCGATGTTGTGCGCTTTGAGGCCGTAGATCAGCGACGCGAGAAGGTTTTCTTCGTCATCGATAAGAAGAACCGTTGGGCGGGTCATGGCGAACCTACTCCGCTAAGGGCAATCGCAGCATGACGGTGGTGCCCTGTGCGACAGCGCTGAAGAATTCCAACGTGCCGCCGTTGAGTTCGATGAGCTGTTTGGAAATCGACAAGCCGAGGCCGGTTCCGTCATGTCGAGTGGTGAAAAAGGGTTCGGTGATGCGGGCCAGAACTTCGTCCGTCATCCCGCTTCCGGTATCGCTCATTTCGATGACGCCGGAAGCCCCTTCGCGTCTGGCGCGGATCGTGATCACGCCGCTCAAGGGCATGGCCTGCATGGCGTTGAGGACGAGGTTCATCAAAATCTGCTTGATATGACCGGCATCGGCGATTACCGCAACGTCCGGCTCGCCGAGAATGACGAGCGAAATATTGTTTTCTTGCAAGAGATTATGAGCCATCCCGTTCAGTCGCTCAAGCATATCCCAGATACGCACCCTGACGAAATGGGGGGCGCGTGGTCGGGCATACATCAGCAGATCGCGTAAGGTTTCGTCCAAACGGTCGATCTCGTCATCCATGCCCATCAGGATGTCGTTTCGCTCACCCTTCGGCTCGGTTGCCAGAAGGGCCTGCACGGTGGTTTTGACGGTGGACAATGGGTTGCGCACCTCGTGGGCCAAGCTGGTGGCAAAGCGCCCAAGCGCCGCCATCTTTTCGGCTTCGATGGCGGAATTGATGACCTTCTGAAGTTGTTCGGTCATGCGGTTGAAGGCCATCGCCACCGTGGTGATTTCGTCTTTGCCGTCGATATGGATCCGCGACGACAGATCGCCCGCGGCGATGGCCTGAGAGCCGTTGACCAAGGCCCGCACGCGGGGCGTCAGGCGCCGCGACAAGCCGACGAAAAGCGCGATGAGGCTGGCGGTCACGAAAATCGTCACCGCGATGAGCGTTTTGCGCACGCGGCGCAACGGTGCGGCGATGGAATCGGTCTCGACCACCAGAGCGGCGTTCCAGCCGGGCAACAGGGGCGTTCCTCGGATAACGTCGGTGGGCATCGGCCGCACCGCGCTGACATTGGAATAGGCATTTCCATCCGGTGTCAGCAGAACCGTCTGGAACGGCTCGGCGGGATCATCCGCGCCCATCAACTCGGTCAGGGAGGCCAGCCGGACATGCAGGGCCACCCAGCCGAGCGGCGGCGAAGTCGATGTCGGGCCGGGAATGGCCCGTATCATCAGAAAGGAACCCGGTCGCCCGTTCGAGGGGGGGAAGGGGCCGACGACATCCAGGCCGGTGGAACGACCGGCTTGGCGCGCCGCCACGAGAATACGGTCGTCGCCACTTCCCCAATAAGGGGGGCCGGAGGCGGCTTGGCTGGGAATGGCGGCGACCATTGCGCCGTCGGCGCCAAACAACAAAATACCGTAAAGATCTGGCTGATCGGCTTCAAACTCGACGATGGCGCGCAGGCTCAATTCGTCATGCGATGCTTCCCGATGTCCGACCAAGGCGCCGATGCCGGGATAGTTCACCAATGTGTCGAGCTGATTGGTGCGTGTTTCGATAAAGCCGGTCAGTTGATTCGAGATCGCCGTCAAGCGCCGGTCCAACCGTTCTCCGGTCAGCGTATCGACGAGGCCGCTCGAATATCGATCATAGGCTCCACCGATGAACAGCATGGGGCCGATCGCCGCGATGAGCGAAATGATAGCGTATCTTGTCGCGATACTGTTATGCCAAGAGATCAATTTCCGGTCACTTCGCCATGGCGCCATTTCCGAATGTTCCCCCATCGGTATAGCAAGTCCCGCGCCATATTCGCTTGAGACCAACAATGATTGGTTCGCCCCGGATCCACAAGGGGCTCCTCTGGCGGGCGGTGGGCGGTTTCAGCGCGCGCCCTGAAAAGGGACGGGCGGAATCCGCTCATCGGCGTATTTTTATTGCACTGCGGCATTGGTGCTAATGCCAATAATTTCGCGCATTGGAGCCCGGCGCGCGAGTTGGCCCGAACATTGCTATTCCCTTGTGAGCACCCTGAAGGGTCTTCAGTGACGTCTAAGAAAGGGAGTCGCGCAATGTTTGGGCCGATATTAAAGCGCAATCATGGTGAAGTACAGCCATGTATAAAACTTGGCATATTTCAAATAAGAGTTCCATTCGTTCATTATCGTTTTGAGCTTCCTGATTACATTCAGGGGCTCATGATGTGTGCGGTATGCCTTGGTATCATTCCTATTTTACAGGAATACCTTGGAATGCCTTTCGAAATCGCGATTACCATCGTGATTCTCAACGGGTTTTTATACACTTGGCACGCCCATCTCGGCGACCCCGTGGTGCCGGGCTGGATTACGCCCGCCATTCCCTTGTTGCTGTTGTGGCTCAAGACTTATCCGGTGGGTGTCGAGCGGATGCACGCCCTGATCGCCTTCGAATTCGAACTCGGCGTGGTCGCGCTGTTCCTGGGCTCGACGGGCTTGGCGAAACGCTTCGTGGCGATTGTTCCCGACGCCTTGAAAGCCGGCATTCTGCTTGGCGCCGGTATCGCCGCCGTGCGTTTGGTGTTCGACGTCAACGGCAATTATTTCGCGAAATATCCCTGGACGATCGGCATCTCCATCGGTTTTGCCTTCTATATCCTTTTTTCCAACCATTTCAAAAAGATCCGCAATCATCACGCGGTCCTGCGCTATCTGTCCGACTTAGGGTTGTTGCCGGCGCTGGTTCTCGCGGTCTTCGTCGCCCCGTTGGTCGGAGAACTGCCTTGGCCGAACCTTCAGTGGGGCTTCACCGTTCCGCAATTCGCGACGCTCTTCAACGAATGGACTCCGTTTTCGGCGCGGATCGGTTTCCCGCCGTTGGCGCTCTACGCCGATTGCTTCCCTCTGGTCATGGCGACCTATGTGGTGCTGTTCGGTGAGTTGATCCAGGCCGAGGCTCTGGTCGACGAGGCGCGCGAGTTCCGTCATGGCGACGAGAACGTCCATTACAACGCCAGCCGCAACAATATCATTTGCGGCATCCGCAACATCCTCATGTCCTTGTTCGGCCCCGATCTTTCCATGTGCGGGCCGCTGTGGGCCGCGATGCAGGTGGTCACCTGCGAACGCTACAAACATGGCCGTGGCGCCATGGACAGTCTGTTCGGCGGTCTCGCCTCGTTCCGGTTGGGAACCTTCACCGGCTATTTCCTGATGCCCATCGTGACGTTGGTGAAGCCCATCCTGCCCATCGCCCTGTCGCTGACCATGCTGGTGCAAGGCTATGTGGCGGTACGCATCGGCATCCTCAAAGCCCGCACCTTCAACGACTTGGGCGTGGCCGGGATCGTCGCCGCGGTGCTTATTTCCCGCGGTGCCGGCTATGCCTTCGCCGTCGGCATCGTTCTTTGCATCCTGATCTACGGAAAAGACTTTTTCCGGAATTGGCGGACCTACGATCGTGCCAAGGACCCTGTTTTCAATAAGCAGGCCGACGCCGAAATCCTCGCTGCGGAACAAACCAATCAGAAGCCTGAGGTCGCGGCCGCCGAGTAATGCGCAAACATTTCTCGTCTCAAGTCCGACCTAATATGTTGAGTACCGGGAGTAAAAAATGACGTTAATGACATCTAAACAATATGAAGACAGCCTTAGGAAGATGCATTTTAAGGTCTATCTTCAGGGAGAACTTGTCACAAATACCGTTGATCATCCCATCATTCGACCGTCATTGAATTCCGTGATGGCGACCTATGATTTGGCGCAGGATCCGCAGTATGAAGACCTGATGACCGCGACGTCGCATTTGACCGGCAAGAAAGTGAATCGTTTCTGTCATCTGCATCGGAGCACCGAGGATCTGGTCAAGAAGGTCAAGATGCAGCGTCTGCTCGGCCAGGTGA
>DATNIV010000503.1:0-2149 GCA_035604255.1 Telmatospirillum sp.
AACGCCTTGCGCGACATGAACCGTTTCGCCCGGGTGGCTACGGCTTATTTGGAGCAGGCCCCCTTCGTCGGGGATTGGCCTCACCTGATCGACAGCGGCCAGATCATCGCGGCCCCCTGGTTGATTTCCGAAGGCATGCACGCCAGCGAGGATCTGCCCCCCCACTTCGGGTTGAACACGCCACGCGGCGGCCCGGTGACGAGTCACGGACGGACCATCTGGCTGATGGATGGCATCGGTCGCGACGACGAGGTCGCGGAAATGATCTTCGATCACATCCGTCAGGCCGAAGCCATGAGCTTGCCAAATTGACCGCTTTTGTCTACCACCACATATGAGAGGTCAGGAGCAAGGTCGGTGAAATTCGCCATTCTCGTCAACACGGGGCCGTTCAGCCACCAGGCGACAGAGTCCGCATTGGCCTTCGCCCAAGCGGTGCTGGCGTCCGAACATGAACTGATCCGCGTGTTTTTCTATTTCGACGGCGTCCACAACGCCAATCGGTTGGCCGCGCCATCAAATGGCGAGCGGAATCTGGTGCGGGCCTGGTCAAAGCTGGCGAGCGAGCGGGGGGTCGACTTGGTGGTCTGTATCGCCGCCGGCCTAAGACGCGGTGTTCGTGAAGCCAATTTGGCGCCAGGGTTCCGCATCTCCGGATTGGGCCAACTGGTCGAAGCCGGCATTCTCGCCGACCGTTTGATCACCTTCGGAGCCTGACGGACATGGCGTCGAAACGGTTTCTCTTCGTCAATCGCAAAGCGCCTTTCGGCTCTGGACAAGCGGGCGAAATGCTTGACGCGGCGCTGATCGCCGCATCCTTCGACCAGCATGTGCATTTGGCGTTCCTGGACGACGGAGTGTTCCAATTGATCAAGCATCAACGCCCCGATACTCTGGAACAGAGGGACTTCGCCTCGACTTTTCTCGATTTGGCCGAATATGACATCGACCATGTTTGGGTCGAACGGGACTCGCTTGCCGAACGCGGTTTGACCGAAACCGATCTGCTCATTCCCGTCACCCTGGTCGATCGCGCTACCTTGAGCAGAATGATGGCCGATATCGATGTGGTGATCAGCGCATGAACACGCCGCCCGGTGTCTTGCATACGGTCAACAAATCGCCCTTCGCCAGCGCCTCGCTGGAAAGCTGCCTTCGCCATCTGAGTGAGGGCGCGTCCCTCCTTCTGATCGAAGACGGGGTCTATGCGGCGCTGACGGGAAGCGCTTTTTCCGAACGGTTGGCGACGGCTGCGAGGCAGCATGCCCTATATGTTCTCGGTCCCGACCTCGAAGCCCGCGGTCTGGCCGGCCGTCCTCTGGTGGACGGCCTCCAGATCGTTGACTACCAAGACTTCGTGCGACTGGCGGCCGAACACGCCACCGTCCACGCGTGGTTTTAACCTGCTGTTTCCGATCCCCGCCTAAACGTCATCGACGTCGATGACGAGCCGCCCACGCACCTGACCATGCAGAATTTTATCGGCCAGATCCGGCAAATCCTTGAGCCCGGCCCGACTGGTCAAGGCATCGAGTTTGTCGAGCGGCAAATCGCGCGCCAGACGCTCCCACGCCGCGATACGACTGGCTTTTGGGCACATGACCGAATCGATGCCCAACAAGTTGACACCCCGCAAGAGGAACGGCAGGACCGTTGTAGCCAGGTCATTGCCTCCCGCCAAACCACAGGATGCGACCGAGCCGCCATATTTCACCGCCGTCAGCAGCGATGCCAAGGTGGTGCCGCCCACCGCATCGATCGCTCCGGCCCATCGTTCGGCCGCCAGCGGCCGGCTGGGTGGTGACGACAATTCGGCGCGCTCGATAATGCTGGCGGCCCCCAATTCTCTCAGATAATCATGCTCGGCAACCCGTCCGGTGGAGGCGGCGACCCGATAACCGAGTTTGGCCAAAATGGTCACAGCCACGCTGCCGACCCCACCCGCCGCGCCGGTCACCAGAATCTCCCCCTTGTCGGGCGAGAGGCCATGGGTTTCCAGAGCGATGATGGCCAGCATCGCGGTAAATCCCGCGGTCCCGACGGCCATCGTTTGATCCAAAGACAGCCCGGATGGCCGTTTGACCAACCAATCGCCGTTCACACGCGCCTTCTGGGAATATCCGCCCCAGTGAATTTCGCCGACCCGCCA